>CANHKH010000521.1 GCA_947460165.1 Comamonadaceae bacterium | reverse complement strand
GGCAGCTACGAGGTGCAGCACAGCGCCACCGGGCCAGTCGTCGTGCACCGGGTCACGCATGCGCTGAACCCGAACTTCAAGGGCACCGAGCAGGTGCGGCACATGCGCTTTCCGGACCAGGGCTGGCTGGAGTTGTCGGCCGACGACCCGCTGCCGGGCTCGCCCACGGTGACCCGCCACCACAGCCTGCTGTGGCGGCGTGAAGGTGCGGCATGAGCGCCCTCTTTGACAAACACCGCGCGCTGTTGGCGCGTGCCCAAGAGGCTTGCGAGCAGCGCCACTGCTGGAGCCCCTATCCCGACATGCCAGCCAAGTACCCAGACGCTGAGGCCGCGCAGGCCCGCGGCCTGGCTGCATTCGAGGCGCACCTGGGCCGGCCTTTCGAGCTGGACCAGCCTGGCCACCACGGCGCGCGCCTGGCCAGCCAGGAGATCTCGCCCTACACCCAGGACAAGCTGGGCACCAGCTATCCGCACAGCGACATCGACGCGCTGTTTGCCGCCGCCACTGCCGCCATGACCCGCTGGGCGCAGGCATCCATAGAGACGCGCATCGGCACCCTCATGGAGGTGCTGGAGCTGCTCTACAAAGACCATCTCTTCGAGGTGGCCCATGCGGTGATGCACACGGCCGGGCAGAGCTTGAACATGGCCTACGCGGGCTCGGGCGTCAATGCGCTGGACCGGGGCATTGAGGCCCTGGTCTATGCCGAGCAGGCCATGCGCGCGGTCACGCCCCAGGCGCGCTGGGAGCGGCGTTTTGGCAGCGCGCAGATCGCCCTTGAAAAAACCTACCGCATCGTGCCGCGCGGTGTGGCCGTGTGTTTCACCTGCGCGAGCTTTCCCACCTGGAATGCATGGCCGTCCATGATGGCGAGCCTGGCCACCGGCAACCCGGTGATCGTCAAGCCGCACCCGGCCACGGTGCTGCCCATGGCCATTTCGGTGCGGGTGTTCAGGCGCGTGCTTGAGGCGGCAGGGTTCGATCCCAATTTGGTCACGCTGGCGCTGGACACGGTGCAAGAACCCATAGGCAAGCTCTTGGTCCAGCATCCGCAAACCGCCATCGTTGACTTCACGGGCGGCGTGGCGTTTGGCCAGTGGGTGGAAAAAAACGCCCACCCCGCCCGCGCCTACACCGAGACCGCCGGCGTCAACACCGTGGTGCTCCACTCGGCCGAGGACCTGGACGCCGCCCTGCGCAGCCTGGCGACCACGCTGTGCATGTTCTCGGCCCAGATGTGCACCAGCCCGCAAAACATCTACCTGCCGCGCGAGGGCGTGCGCACGCCCCAGGGCCTGGTGCCCTTTGACGAGGTGGCCCAGCGCCTGGCCGAGGCGGTGCGCGCGCTCACCACCGACCCGCGCAAGGCCGCCATGATCTTGGCCACCATCCAGGCGCCGCAGACCCTGGCGCTGGTGGCCGAGCTGCAGGCGAGCGCGCAGGCGCAAGGCGCCGTGCTGCTGCCGGCCGCGTCCTATGTGCATCCGGAGTTTCCCAAGGCGCGCACTTGCACGCCGCTCATGCTCAAGGCCAGCACAGCCCAGCGCAGTTGGTACAGCGGTGAGCGCTTTGGCCCCATCAGCTTTGTGATCGCCTGCGACAGCGCCGAACACGCCCTGGCCCAGGCCACGCAAGACGTGCGCGAATTCGGTGGCCTCACGGCTTTTGTCTATGCCACCGACGAGGCGTTCCTTGACCGCGCTGAGCAGGCCTATGCCCGCTCGGGCGCGCAGCTCACCATCAACCTCACCGGCCCCATGCCGCTGAACTTTGCCGCTGCTTACAGCGACTACCACGTCACCGGCCTGAACCCCGCCGGCAACGCCAGCCTCACGAACCTGGCCTTCGTTGCCGACCGTTTTGGCATTGCGCAATCGCGCAGGCCCGTGGCGGCCTGAACTTCCAACCCCACAGACCACAAGGAGCCGCACCATGGGAATGAGCGATATACCTGTCCTCCAAGGAGGATTCGCCCCCGTCACGCAAGAGCGTGTGATTGAACTGACCGACGTCCAGGGCGAGATCCCCAAAGACATCAACGGCATGTACGTGCGCAACGGCCCCAACCGCCGCTTTGAGGCGGCCGGCCGCTACCACTGGTTCGACGGCGACGGCATGCTGCATGCCGTGCAGTTCGACCGGGGCCGCGCCGTCTACCGCAACCGCTGGGTCCAGACCCAGGGCCTGCAAGAAGAGCTGGCCGCTGGCCAGGCGCTGTGGCAAGGCATCAAAGACCCACCGCGCAAGGACAGGCCCGATGCGCCGCTGAAAAACACGTCGAATACCGACGTCAAGTTCTACAACGGGCAACTGGTGTCCATGTGGTACCTGGGCGGCACGCCTTACAACGTCGCTCCGGGCGACCTGAGCACCACCGGCACGCTGGACCTGGACCCACGCCTGAAGGGCCTGCCCGTCTCGGCGCACTCCAAGGTCGACGAGCGCACCGGCGAGTTCCTGTTCTTTGCCTATGGCAAGGAGGCGCCCTACATGCACTACGGCGTGATGGACAGGCACGGCGCGCTCAAGACCTTCATGCCGGTGCAGCTGCCTGGCCCGCGCCTGCCGCACGACATGGCGATCACGCCCAACTACTCGGTGGTGCATGACTTGCCGCTGTTTTATGACATGGACGCCTTCCAGGCTGGGCGCCACAAGCTCAAGTTCTATCACGAGATGCCGTCGCGCTTTGGCGTGATCCCGCGCCACGGCACGCCCGATCAAATCCGCTGGTTCGAGGCCAAGCCCACCTACATGTACCACGTGTCCAACGCCTGGGAGGAAGACGACGGCCAGGGCGGCACCGAAATCGTGATGACCGGCACGCCGTTCAGGTTGCCGCGCGACTGGCGCGGCAATGTGGATGTGGACAGGTTCCCGAAGATGCTGGCCAACCTGGAACACGACTTCATGTTCTACGAGTGGCGCTTTAACCTGCGCACCGGCCAGACGCGCGAGCGCGTCATCGACGACATCATCAACCAGGAATTCCCGGTCATCAATT
>CANHKH010000520.1 GCA_947460165.1 Comamonadaceae bacterium | reverse complement strand
TTGGCAATGATGGCTGCCAACGATCCGTAAAGGTAAAAGTCGTACCACTCAAACACGGTGCCGAGTGAAGATGCAAAGATCACCTTCTTTTCTTCACCTGTCATCGGCCTTGGGGCTTCTGCTGCTGCCATGGGGGTCTCCTGTGTCAATGAAATGTGCCGCCAAGCTTGACGACATGGCACGCACTATCAACAGCTGGCCTGACCCGTTTCTGACGCTCCATCGGGCCAGGCCGAGGCCTGACTGAACGCATCCTTACAAACCCCAGGTAAACCCGGCTCGTGCGTTTCTTGATGTGATAAATACAAGCTTGCCAGGCCTTTTGAGGACGAATTTCATTCCCGAATGGCCCTTGAAAACCAAGGGAAATCCCTAGGTAAAAAATTCGGTCGTGGACGTGTTTTTGAACGCACCAAGATCATTTCAAGATCATTTCAAGAACTTTTACAGACCCTGACAGGGCCATGGGCACTGGTGATTTCCCCCTCCGGGGTTTGCCCTTGGTTGAGGGGCTTGAAAAACCCTACAGTCAGTTTCGAGTCAGACTTGAACTCAACAGTGCATAGGTTTGTCAGTTTCAGGCGAGCCACTCCCTCACAAAAACCGAAACAAGGCCTTTTTTGTGATCCCTTTTCTCAATATTGCGCAACTCGTGCTCTACATCGGACTGTTGGCCTTGGTGGGCCAGGGACTGCTGTATGTGCTGACGGGGCAAAAGCGCGACAGCAATTTGTTTTACCAACTGTTCCAGGTGCTGAACCGGCCCTGGATGGCCATGGCCCGGCTGGTGTCCCCTGCCAAGGTGGCCAGCCGGCACCACGGCTGGGTGGCATTTTTCGTGCTGAGCGCGCTTTACCTGATGGTGACTGTGCTCAAGATTGAACGCTGCGTCAGCGTGGCCATGGCAGGTTGCAGATGATGCGCCTTCGCTATGTTTGGCAAAAGTCACTGGCCATGCTCCAGCTGATGTGGGGGCACAAGCGCCAGGCGCTGGCCACCTTTGACCGCATGCTGCAGTCTTGGCCAGACGACAGCTACGCCCTGAGCAGCCGAGCCCATTTGCGCGCCCAAGAGGGCGACCTCGCTGGTGCGCTGGCCGACTACCGCCTGTTGACCGACCGCGCCAACGCCAGCGCCGCGCACTGGTTCAATCAAGGCTTTTTGTTGGAATCGAATGGACAGCTTGAGCTGGCCGAAAAAAGCTTTCAACAGGCCCTGGCCTTGGACGCACAACTCGACCGGGCCTGGTTTGGCCTGGGTTTGGTGCTGGTCAAACAAGGCCGGCTTGATGAAGCCATCACTGCGCTGGAGCGCAACACCCAACTGCAACCCATGAGCCCGCATGCCTGGTACGAGCTGGCACGGATTCATGAACGCCGCAGTGAGCCCGAGGAGGTGGCCCGGATCATCCGGCACTTGCAAGGGTTTGAGCCCAGTGTGGCCGCGCGCCTCAGGCGCGAGACCGGCATGGGCCCAAGCGCACCGGCAACCTAGCTGCGGTCTGGTTGCAGCAGCGGGCACCACAACACCTACATCCCCGCCAGACCGTCAAAAACAGGTGGCCCCTCCAGGCCACCACTCAACGGAGACTTTCGTTATGCAATTGACCGAATCGCACCAGCGGTATTGGCGCAAAAACCTCAACCTGACGGCCACTTTGCTGGCCGTGTGGTTTGTCGTGACTTTTGTCGTCAGCTTTTTCGCCCGCGACCTGAACTTCACCTTCTTTGGCTGGCCCTTCAGCTTCTGGATGGCCTCGCAAGGGTCTTTGGTGATTTATGTCGCCATCATCTGGTTTTATGCCCACAAAATGAACCAGCTGGACCAAGAACACAACGTTGCAGAAGATGAGGTGCTCTGATCATGGCTGGACTCACTACTGACAACGGCGACAGCTCGCTTTTTAGCGGCAGCAGCCAAGCAGATTTCAAAAAACAACTCAACAAGGTCTACGCCTGGTACACAGGGGGCTTTGCCGTGTTCGTGGTGGCCCTGGCCATCCTCGAGCAAATGGGTTTGTCGCGCGCCTGGATAGGCTACATCTTCCTGGCCGCCACCGTGCTGCTCTACGGCGGCATTGGCGTGATGAGCCGCACCAACGACGCCTCCGAGTACTACGTGGCAGGCCGGCGCGTGCCTGCGTTGTACAACGGCATGGCCACCGGTGCCGACTGGATGAGCGCGGCCTCCTTCATTGGCATGGCCGGCACGCTTTACCTCTCTGGCTACGGCGGACTGGCCTTCATCATGGGCTGGACAGGCGGCTACTGCCTGGTGGCGCTGTTTTTGGCGCCTTACCTGCGCAAGTTCGGGCAATTCACCATTCCCGACTTTTTGGGCGCACGCTATGAAGGCAACCTTGCCCGATTGGTGGGCATCATCATCGCCATCTTTGTGTCCTTTGTGTACGTGGTGGCGCAGATCTATGGCGTGGGCTTGATCACCACCCGCTTGTCGGGCGTGGCTTTTGAGCTGGGCATCTTCTTGGGACTGGCGGGCATCTTGGTGTGCTCCTTCCTGGGCGGCATGCGCGCAGTGACCTGGACCCAAGTGGCGCAGTACATCATCTTGATCATTGCCTACATGATCCCCGTGGTGTGGCTGTCGATCAAACAAACCAGCGTGCCGATTCCCCAGGCGATTTACGGCTACCAGCTGCAAAAAGTCACGGAAAAAGAAAAAGCGCTGATCGACGACCCCAAGGAAAAAGAAGTCATCGCCATCTTCAAGCAGCGCTCGGACGACCTGGCCGCCAAGCTCAAGGACCCCAAGGCCGCGCTGGAAGCCGACAAGGCCGCTGCAGCCAAGAAGATCGAGGACCTCAAAGCCGCCAATGCTCCGGCTGCGGACATCACCGCGGCTGAAAAAGCCCTGGCCGCGCTGCCCAAAGACGAGGCTGACGCCAAGAAGGCATGGACCGCCGCCAAAGCTGCCGCTGACGCGCGCGCCCGCCCCCTGGGCGGCATGCCGCGCCACGCGCAGCAATTTGCGGGCGACCCCAACGGCGATGCA
>CANHKH010000519.1 GCA_947460165.1 Comamonadaceae bacterium | reverse complement strand
CGGTGTACAGGTCGCGCATGGCTTGGGCCACCTGTGCATCGCTGACCTGAACCACGCGGTCCAATCCAGCTTGCAAAATGGCCAGCGCTTGTGGGTCGGCGCGGCGCACCGCCATGCCATCGGCCAGCAAAGTGCTGACCGGGGCTTCGACCACGCAGTTTGCCGCCATCGAGTCGAGGTAAGTGGTAGCGTGTGCGCTGACCACGCCCACTACCTTGACAGGGTGGCCAAGCGCTTTTTTGGCCGCCAATGCGGCGCAGGCACCTGAGCCGAGGCCAATCGGTACATAAAGCACATCGAGCGCAGGGACAGCCTGAAAAAATTCGAGCCAACCCGTGGCCACGCCGAGCACCAAGGCTGGGTGGTAGCTGGGCACCATGTGCGCACCGCTGGCCTGTGCCAGGCTCAGAGCGTGTTCGCGGGCGGCCTGGAAGTCATGACCCTGTTCGATGAGCTGCGCACCCAGCGCCCGCATGGCGGCATTCTTCTCGGCGGAGTTGCCCAGTGGAACCACGATGGTGCAGGCCACCCCGTGGCGTGCAGCCGCATAAGCGATGCTCTGGCCATGGTTGCCCCGGGTGGCGCTGATCACTTTTGGGGGCATCTGGCCTGAGCGGGCCAAGTGTTCAAAATAAGTCAAGCCGCCGCGCACCTTGAAGGCGCCCACCGGGGTGTGGTTTTCATGCTTGACCCAGCAGTCGGTGCCCAGCCGCTGGCTCAGGGTGTTCCACCGATACTGGGGCGTGGGGCCAAAGGCCATGTAGATGGTTTGCGTGGCCGCTTGGATCTGGGCCAGTGTGGGCAGGTCGGTGTTCATGGTGGCTCCGGCAGTTCAAGGCATCGGGTTCACGGGGTCACAGACGCACGCTGCCTTGGATGCAGCCAACCACATCGCCGCCCACCCAAACTTGGCCTTGCCCGTCTTTGGAGAGGAAGACCTGCCCGGCGCGGCCCAGCACGGTGCCTTGGCGGGCGCTGTAGTGGGCGGGCATGTGGCCTTCGGCCATCAGCCACTGGGCCAGTGACGCGTTCAAGCTGCCCGTGACCGGGTCTTCGGTGATGCCGACCGGGGCGGCAAAGGCGCGCACTTCCAGATCGGTCGGATCGTTGGAGATGCGCTTGGAAGCGGCAAAGGCGCGCGCCTCGCGGTTGGCGCGGCGGATCAAGCCGCCTGCACCGGACTCACGCTTGGCCGCCACACCGACCTTGGTGTTCAGGCGTTTGAGCGCCGCGTGGTCCGGCTCCAGGGCGAGCAGGCTGTCCACCGAGGCGATCAACAGGCCCAGCCAGTGCGGGCCGTTGTTCAGGTCTTGCGCGGCCAGCACCTCGTCTGCCTGCAGGCCCAACGCCACCAGCACATCGGCCAGCAGGGCTGGCTCGGGTGTCTGGCGTTGCAAGGGGGGCGCGGCAAAGGCCCAGCGGCCGTCGACCGATTTCAAACTGACCAGACCCACGCCGCATTCCTGGACCAGTTGGCCGCTTTGCCGGGGCTGGCCGCCCGCCGCCAACCAGGCGTGGGCTGTGCCCAGCGTCGGGTGGCCCGCAAACGGCAGCTCGGCCCCTGGTGTGAAGATGCGCACCCGGTAGTCGGCCCCGTTCGCAGCGCCTTCGGACGTGGGCGGCAGCACAAAAGTGGTTTCGCTCAATTGCGTCCAGGCGGCAAAGCTTTGCATCTGTGCGTCAGACAGGTCGGTGCCGTCCAGCACCACGGCCAGCGGGTTGCCCAGAAAGGCGGTGTCGGTGAAAACGTCCACTTGTTGGAAGGCGCGGTTTTGCATGGCCGTGGGGGTCTTTCAAGACAGGGGTAAATCCAGCACGCCAGCGGCACCGGGGTGTTGGCACAGGCGGTCGTACCAGCTTTGCAGATGCGGCCATTGTGCGCGGTAGGCGGGGCCATGGGGCGGCAGTCCCCACCAACGGTGGATTTCGCAGGCGATGGGCATGTCGGCCATGCTCAGCGCTTGGCCGACGACAAAGGGCTGGTGTTGCAGTTGTGCGTTGAGCAGACCCAAGAGCGGTTCGGTGGCGGCCACCGATGCCGCGATCAGATCGGCCTGCCTTTGTGCCTGTGGTGTGCGAATCCACTGCACGAAGGCCACGCCGCTGGCCCGGTTCAAGGTGGTTTGCTGCCAGTCCATCCATTGTTCCGCGTGAAAGCGTGTGGGCAAGTCGGCGGGGTAGAACCGGCTTTCTCTCGCGCACAGGTAGCGCACGATGGCATTGGACTCCCACAGCGTGAAAGCCCCGTCCTGGAGTACGGGCACCATCGCGTTGGGGTTCATCGCCAAATAGTCCGGGGTGTTCAATATGCCAAATTTCAGGCCTGCATCGACCCGTTGAAATGGCAACCCGAGCATTTGAGCGCATAGCACCACCTTTCGGACGTTGATGGAGCTGATACGGCCCCAAATCTTGAGCATGCTCATCTCCCAGGCAAGGATTCGCGGACCGCTGCGGCCAGTGCGATCATGCCGCAGTGGATCTGGTCCACCGTGGCGGTGACAAAGGACAGGCGCAGCGTGCTTTCGTTGGCACCGCCCTCTGCGTGGGTGGCGTAAAAGGCCGAGCCCGGCACGAAGGCCACGCCTTTTTCAATGGCTTTGTCCAGCAGCGCAATGGCCTTCATGCCCTTGGGCAGTTGCACCCACAAGAACATGCCGCCCGCCGGGCGGTTCCACGTCAGGCCCAGCCCGGCCATTTCGCGCTCGAGCGCGGCCAGCATGGCTTGGCATTGCTGTTTGTACAGGGCGCGGATGGTGGGCACATGGCGCTCGACGAAGCCGTCTTTGAGCACTTCAGCGACCACGCGCTGGTTGAAACTGGGCGTGTGCAGGTCGGCCGCTTGCTTGGCTTGCAAGAGCTTGGGGTAAAGCGCCGTGGGCGCGACCAAATAACCCAGACGCAGGCCAGGGGCCAGGATTTTGGAGAACGAGCCGAGGTACACGCTGCCCTGAGGATGACGGGAACTTAGGGAGGGCGCTGGAGGCGCGTCAAACCACAGGTCGCCATAAGGG
>CANHKH010000518.1 GCA_947460165.1 Comamonadaceae bacterium | reverse complement strand
GCGCTTTTGTGGCCATTCGGGACTCGGAGGTGTCGGCCCAGAGCATGGGCATTCACTTGGCGTACTACAAGACCTTGAGCTTTGCCATTTCGGCCGCGCTGGCCGGCATAGGCGGGGCGCTGTATGCGCACCAAATTCGTTTTTTAACGCCAGAGCAGTTCAACATCATCCACTCCATAGACCTGCTGCTGATGGTGGTCATAGGCGGGCTGGGGTTTTTGCATGGCGTGTTTTTGGGCGCGATTTTCTTGATTGGCCTGCCCCAGGCGATTGCCATGGTCAAAGACTTTTTGCCCGAGGCCATTGGCCAGGCGCCTGGCCTCAAGGCCGTGGTTTACGGCGCGGTGCTGATTGCCTTTGTGCTGTTTGAGCCCATGGGCTTGTACGGCCGCTGGCTCAAAATTCGGGCGTATTTGCAGCTCTTTCCCTTTTACCGCCAAGGCATGTTCAAGCGGCAAAAGTCCTTCCAAAAATCGGACCGACTCAAATGAGTGCGACCGCCCTGCTCCAAGCCCAGAACCTGAGCGTGCGCTTTGGTGGCCTGCTGGCTGTCAATCAAGTCAGCTTTGAGGTCAAGCCCGGCGAGGTGTTCACCCTCATTGGCCCCAACGGCGCCGGCAAAACCACGGTGTTCAACCTCATCAGCGGCATTTACACGCCCACCAGCGGCAGCATTGAATTCCAAGGCCCCCAGGGCCCGCTGGACTTGACGCGCCAGTCCGCCCACCACATGGCCGGCCTGGGCATTGCCCGCACTTTTCAGAACATTGAGCTCTTCGAGCACGCCAGCGTGCTGAGCAACTTGCTCATTGGCCGCCATGTGCACCGCCGCAGCAGCCTGTGGCAAGACCTGCTCTTTACCAACCAGGTGCGCCAGGGCGAGTTGGACACGCGCGAGAAGGTGGAAGAAGTCATCGACTTTTTGAACCTGCAGCACTACCGCGACACGCTGGTGGCCGGCCTGCCCTATGGCGTGCGCAAGGTGGTGGAGCTGGGCCGGGCGCTGTGCATGCAGCCTAAGCTGCTGCTTTTGGACGAGCCCTCGTCGGGCCTGAACATGGAAGAAACCGACGACATGGCGTTTTGGATACAAGACATCCGCGACGAGCTGGGCATCACGGTGCTGATGGTCGAGCACGACATGGGCCTGGTCTCGCGCGTGTCAGACCGGGTGCTGGCCATGGCCCAAGGCCAGGTGCTGGCCATGGGCACGCCGCGCGAGGTGCAAAGCGATGCGGCCGTGATTGAGGCTTACTTGGGCTCGGTGGACGACGTGGAGTCGCTGCGCCGTGTGGCCCACCCGGGGAGCAGCGCATGAGCAGCTCAGAGCCCATTGTCAGCGCCGAGCCGCTGCTGGAATTGCTCAACGTGGAGAGCGCTTACGGCCCCATCAAGGCCATACGCGGCGTGAGCCTGAAGGTGCGGCGCGGTGAAATTGCCACCGTGCTGGGCTCCAACGGCGCGGGCAAGACGACCATTTTGAAAACCATCTCGGGCATTTTGGACCCGCGCAAGGGCGCGGTGAACTTCAAGGGCCGCGCCATCACGGCGCTGGACCCGGCGCACATCGTGCAGCAAGGCCTGTCGCATGTGCCCGAGGGCCGCGAGGTGTTTGCCCTGCTGTCGGTGCATGACAACCTGCTCATGGGCGCCTACACCCGAAGCGACCGCGATGGCGTGGCCCGCGACATGGAGCTGGTGTACGGCTACTTTCCTATCTTGCGCGAGCGGGCCGACCAAGACGCGGGCCTGCTCTCGGGCGGCCAGCAGCAAATGCTGGCGATTTCTCGGGCGCTGATGGCCGCGCCCGATTTGATGCTGCTTGACGAGCCCAGCCTGGGCCTGAGCCCTAAGCTGACCAAAGAGATTTTTGAAATTGTGGTGCGCATCAACCGCGAGCGGGGCACCACGGTGCTGCTGGTGGAGCAAAACGCCAACATGGCGCTCAATGCCGCCGACTACGGCTATGTGCTGGAAAACGGCCGCATTGTGATGGAAGACACCTGTGCCCGCCTGCGCGAGAAAGACGACATCCGCGAGTTCTACCTCGGGATGAAAGACACCGGTCAGCGCGGCGAGCGGCGCTGGAAAAAGAAGAAGAACTGGAGATGACGCGCATGCCCGGCCTCTGGGACCTCTCCCACATTCAGCCCGAAACCCGCGTGGTGCTCGAAGGCGACACGCTCACCGCCCTGTTCTGGAACGGCGTGGCCCAGCGCCAAGACCAGGTCTGGCTGCGGCAAAAAGAGCTGGGCATTTGGCGCAGCCACTCGTGGCAACAAACCGCCGAGGTGGTGCGCGAGATCGCCGCCGGCCTCATCAGCCTGGGCTTTGCCCGCGGCGAGGTGGCCTCCATCTTGGGCAACACCACGGTGGACTGGGTGCAAGCCGACCTGGCCATTTTGAGCTGCGCGGGCGTGGCCAACGGCATTTACCCCACCGATGCGGCCGAGCAGGTGCACTACCTGTGCGAAGACTCGGCCACCACCGTGCTTTTTGTGGAAGACGACGAGCAGCTCGACAAGGCCCTGGAGGTGCGGGACCGGCTGCCATTGCTGCGCCACATTGTGGTGTTCGACCTCAAAGGCCTGCGCAACTTGAGCGATGCCCGCATTGTGGGCCTGGCCACGCTGCGCGAGCGCGGGCGCGCGCTGCTGGCTGCCCAGCCCGAAGCCGTGAACCAGCGCCTGGCCCAGGTGCAGCCCGAGGACCTGGCCATTTTGGTTTACACCTCAGGCACCACCGGCCGGCCCAAGGGCGCCATGCACACCCACCACGGCCTGGTCTACACCGTGCGCGGCTACAACACCTTGATCTCGCAAACCAGTGCCGACGAGCGCATGTGCTTTTTGCCGCTGTGCCACATTGCCGAGCGGGTGGGCGGCGAGTATTCAGCCATGTACACCGGCGCCAAGCTCAATTTTGTTGAGAACCCCGAGACCATTCCAGAGAATGTGCGCGAGATCGCGCCCACCGTGTTCACGGCCGTGCCCCGGGTGTGGGAAAAGTTTTACTC
>CANHKH010000517.1 GCA_947460165.1 Comamonadaceae bacterium | reverse complement strand
GCGCAAGAGCCGCCGCCGGCCTGGTCGCCTGCCTCGACCTTGCCTTCGACTGCTGCTCCTGCATCAGCCCGGACCGGCGCCGCCGAATTGCCCCCTGGCGACTGGCCACTGGGCCGCGCCATGGCGCAGTTGCAAGGCGTGTACATCTTGGCCGAGAACACGCAAGGCCTGGTGGTGGTGGACATGCACGCCGCGCACGAGCGCATCGTCTATGAGCGCCTGAAAACCCAGTTGGATGAAGCCAGCTTGGCCAGCCAGCCCCTGCTCATTCCCGCCAGCTTTGCCGCCACGCCGCAAGAAATGGCCACCGCCCAAGTGGCCGCTGAGGCGCTGCAAGCCTTGGGCCTGGAAGTGGTCCCCCTGTCGCCCAAAACCCTGGCCGTGCGCGCCGTGCCCGCCAGCTTGGCCCAGGGCGACGCGGTAGAACTCGCCCGCAGCGTGCTGGCCGAGCTGGCCCAGCACGACGCCAGCGAAGTGCTCACCCGCGCCCGCAACGAGCTGCTGGCCACCATGGCCTGCCACGGCGCGGTGCGCGCCAACCGCCGGCTCACGCTGGAAGAAATGAACGCCTTGCTGCGCCAAATGGAGGCCACCGAGCGCTCAGACCAATGCAACCACGGCCGCCCCACCTGGCGGCAGCTGGGCATGCGGGAGTTGGATGCACTGTTTTTGCGGGGGCGTTGAGCGGGGTCAGGGCACTGGAAGCTTGGAATGGCGAACTTGTCCAAGCTGCACACCCATCGGCATTGGCCCGACGCTTAAAGCCTGCCTTTTATCCCGGGTCTTTCGAAAGCATTGCACTGAGTTCCTTGAGGACGTCAGGAATCTCGTTTTGAAGAGTCTTCCACACCGTTTGGGTATCCACGTCAAAGTAAGCATGCACCAAACGGTTGCGCATGCCAGTGATGGCGCGCCAAGGAATGGGCGGGTTGGCGAGCTGTAGGTCCACAGAAACTTTGCTGGCTACTTCACCAAAAATCTCTATGGCCCGAACTACTGCAAACAACAGCATCTGATCGGTTTCCAGGTCTGACGCTTGCCTGCCTTGAACGAATTTCAATGCAGCTTGCGCTGCCTCCACCATGTGAAGAAGGCGTATACGGTCTTCAGCGCGCATAGTGCACATGAGCAGTGCGTACGACTTCGTCCCTGAAGTGACGCGAAAGGTCGCGCGGTGTGCGCAAATCAACTTTGCGTCCGTCCATCAAGGCTGACAGTTCCTCTTCCATCGCAGCCATGGCCAACAGCCCTGGGACACCGTCTGGCTCAAACTCTACCAACAGATCTATATCGCTGTCGGGACGCGCTGTGCCCTTGGCTTGAGAACCAAACAGGGCCAAGCTGCGAATTTTGTGAGAGACACAAAATTGCTTGACAGCTTGAGAGTCAAGGGAAAGCGCCATCGACATGTCTTGCATCAATTCGAACGGGTTGAAATCAGAATTTATTGTGCACTGAGGTGCATTTTTGGCACACCTGCTCAGCAGCAGTCAAAACCGCAGCGGCAAACTTAGGCCATCCAATAAGCCCAGCCCCCCACCGCCACACTCAGCCCAGCCACCACCGTGAGCACCGCCCGCAGCGGCAACCAAGCCGCCAAGCCCATGGCGCGGTAAACCACGCGGTCCACCGCCAAGCAGGCCAGCAGACTGAGGGTGAGCACCACATGGCCCCAGGGGGCGTCGAGCAAAATGGCCAGCCAGCCCAGCAGGCTGGGAATCACGCCCCACACCAGGCGGGCGTTGGCGGGGGTGGCCGTGCGCATGGCCAAGCCCCAGTGGATGCCGCCTAAAAAACTCACAATCACAGCGCCATAGGTCAACAGGGCCGAGGCCGCCAGCATGCGCCAGCCTGGCGGGCTGAACCATTGCAAGGCCGCGCCCGCCACAAAGGGAAACAGGCCCGCAATGCCCAAGGCCCAGGCCAGGCGCGAGGGGTCGCCGGCGAGCGGGGCATGCGCCGGGGCAGGCCGCGAAGCTGACAAATGGGGGGAGTTCAAAGCGCTCATGGCGCCAGTGTAAGAGGGCAAGCCACACAGGCATGAAGCCCTCATCTGCTACGCTTTCCCCCACCACAGGTCTGTGGCCACATTGCGGCCTGGCCGCCCTGCCCTCCTACCGCCTGCGTCTTGCCTTCTTCATCCACTCCCGTGCCCCTGGTCGCCCAAGGCCGCAACTCGCCGCGCCTGGTGATCTTCATGCTCTCGCTGCTCATGGGCTTGCAGCCTTTGTCGACAGACCTTTACCTGCCGGCCATGCCCGCCATGAGCGACGAGTTTGGCGTGCCTGTGTCGCAGGCGCAGTACACGCTCAGCGCCATGTTGTTGGCTTACGGCGTCTCGCAGCTGCTGTGGGGGCCGCTGTCTGACCGCTTTGGCCGCCGGCCTGTGCTGCTGTGGGGCCTGGGCGCGTATGTGCTGGCATCGGTGGGCTGCACCTGGGCCAGCAGCCTGGGCTGGCTGGTGTTCGCCCGCATGTGCCAAGGCGCGGCCCTGGGGGCGGCCGTGATGACCGCGCGCGCCGTGGTGCGCGACCGCCACAGCCCGGCCGAGGGCGCGCGCGTCATGTCGCAAGTGCTCACCGGCCTGGGCTTGATTGCCTGCATGAGCGCCCCCGTGGGCGGTTTGCTCTCGCACCTGCTGGACTGGCGTGCCGCGCTGGCGGCACTGGCGGTGTTCAGCGCGCTCACGCTGGGCGTGGTGCTATGGCGCTTTGAAGAAAGCTTGGCCAGCCCCCGGCTCAACGCGCTCGAGCCCCGAGAAATGGTGCGCACCTGGCTGCGCATAGGGCTTCACCCCCGGTTTTTGGCATTTTCGGCGGTGGCTTCGGCCAGCAATGCGGGCTTGTTCACCTACCTGGCCACCTCCTCCTTTGTGCTCATACGCCTCTATGGCATGAGCCAGTTGGCTTATGGTTTTTGCATGTCCTCCATGAGCTTGTGCTACGTGCTGGGCACGGTGTGCTGCCGCCAAGGGCTCAAGCGCGTGGGCCTGCAGCGCACGCTGGATGTGGGCGGCG
>CANHKH010000516.1 GCA_947460165.1 Comamonadaceae bacterium | reverse complement strand
GCTACCAGCAGGCCATTCGCTTTGACGAGTCCAACTGGCAGGCCCACCTGCTGTCGGGCCTGCTGCACATAGACACCTCCAAGTTTGACCAGGCCAGGCAGGACCTGGCCGAGGCCATGTACCTGCGCCCCGACGACGCCGATGTGCTCAACGCCTTTGCCTATGCGGCCTACCGCTCAGGCTCGCCAGACCTGGCCGCTGGCGCCATCAATGCGCTAGAAGCCATGGGCGGCGTCAAGACCCAGGTGGAAATTCGCAATGCCTCGGTCATCATGGCGGCCGTGGGAGAGCCCGACAAAGCGCGCGCCTACCTTGATCAGCTCAAAGACAAGGCCTCGTCCACCACCCGCAGCTTTGTGGAGCGCCGCCTGGGTGACTGGCAGGGCGTGCACAACAGCCCGGTGGCCATGCTCAAAACCCAGTTTGGCGCGCCCCCCGGTGGAGGTTTTGGCGCCCCCCCAGGCGGCGGCTTTGGTGCCCCAGGCGGCGGCTTTGGTGCTCCCGGCGGCTTTGGCGCCCCTGGCGGCTTTGGTGGCATGCCTGGCCAGCCCCTCCCGCCCGGGGCACCCGGCATGGACAAAATGGTGGTGGTGGATGTGGTCATCATCTCCACGGAAGAAGACTACTCCAACCAGCAAGGCATGAACCTCTTGCGTGGCTTGCAGATGCAGTTTGGTGGGCCCAACGAGCCCGCTTTCTCAAGGAAAAACCAAAGTAATACCAATAGCACAGGCGAAACCACGCAAACCTCCGCCATCACGCGCCTGATTTCTATACCGTCGGTGCGTTACAGCCTGAACATCTTCAACATCAACAGCGCCCGCAACGAGATCTTGGCACGGCCCACCCTGGTGGCCACCGCAGGCAGGGCGTCCGAATTTTTCTCGGGCGCCGAGCTCAACGCGGTGGTGGTCAGCTCGGGCGTCAATGCCAACCCGGTGAACATCGTCAAGGACATCGGCACGACCTTGCAGGTCACGCCCACTTTTTTGGATGACGGCCGGATCAACCTCAAGGTACTGGCACAGCGTACGTTCATCAAGACGCCCAACAACAACCTCAGCGGCTTTGATGCCCGGGTTGAAACCTCAAAAAGCCGGGTCGATGCCAGTGTGGTGATGCGCCCTGGCGAGACCTTGATTTTGGGTGGTTTGAGCGAGAAAGAAGGTGAGATCACCCGCGACGGTGTGCCGCTCTTGCAAGACGTGCCCTTGTTGCAGTACCTGTTTGCCAACCGCAGCTCGCGCGACTACCAAAAATCCACCCTGATTCTGATCACGCCCAGACCGGCGCAGTATGTGTACCAGCCTGAAAAAGCCCGCCAGGCCTACGAAAAAAGCCTGAGTGAGGAGGAGCGCCCCTTTGCCAGCTTGCGTGCTCGCTACGCAGACTGGTTCAGGCCTTACCCGAACTGGGCATCGGTGTTTCGCCAACTGCAAGAAAACTCGCTGTACCGCGAGTTCCGCACCGGCGACGTGGTTTTAGAGAACTGGACCGACATGCGCTCACTCAAAGACCGCTTGGGCAAAGTTCGCGACTTTTTGCATTATTGAACAGGCAGCACCTCATGAACTTCAGAGCTTTGATTTTGAGTGGCAGCGTGCTGCTTGCACTGTCGCCAGCCCAGGCCCAAAACGACGGGCGGCGCAGCGCCTACAGCAGCGACACGCTGGTCTGCCGTTTTTGCGACATGCGCTATGAAGACCTGTCTGTGCGCAACTTCAAGCGCGTGGATGTGACAGGCGCTTTTTTGCACGGTGCCAACTTTTCTTGGTCGGTGCTGAAAAACAGCCGCCTGACCTCCAGCAACTTGGTGCAAGTGCGCATGGAATGGTCTGACTTGGATGGCGCTGATTTGTCCAAAGCCACGCTGGAAAACGCCACCATGTTTCGCTCGTCCTTCAGGGGCGCAAACTTTCACATGGCCAACTTGTCGGGCGCCAACCTCAACCGCAGCGACATGGCGGGCGTGAGCATGGTCGCCGCGGTCATGCGGCGGGCCAACCTCACGGCTGCGCGTTTTAGCAACGCCAACTTGCGACAAGCCGACCTGAGCTACGCCAACTTGGAGAACTCCCGGGTGCGCGAAACTGACATGCAGGGCAGCACCCTGAACAATGTCAACTTTGAAGGCTGTGACCTCAAGAGCTCCGACCTGTCGGGCTCTTCCATCCGTGGCGCCAGCTTCGTGGCTACTTTTTTGCAGCAGGTCAACTTTCGCAATGCCGACCTCACCAACGCCAAGTTCCAAAACGCGGTGTTGGAGGCCCTGAACTTCAGCGGTGCCAACCTGTCGGGCGCCGATTTGACGGGCGCCACGCTGCGCAACACCATCTTGACGGGTGCCAACTTGTGCAAGACCAAGCTGCCCGACGGCAGCATAGGCGCTTGCACTGCCGCCCCAGAGCCTGTCCCCGATGAAGCGCCAGCGGGGAAGGCGGCAGCGGAAAAGGCGCCAGCTTCTGCGCCTGATGCCTTGCCCGGTTTGGCCCCTGCCCCTGGCCTCGCTCCCCCTGCTTCACCGTCCGGCCTGCCTTCCTCCATGCCTTCGGGTCAGGGAGAACCTCGCTTTCCCGCCACTTCCATCAAGGGTGTCTGATGTACCGCAACACTTGGGCGACTTTGAGCCGCCGAACCCACCTGCGCACGGCCTTGTCTTGCCTGCTGTTTGTCATGAGCCCCCCCCTGGCCCTGGCCCAAAGCAGCCAGGCGGGCGCCCCCGCTTTTCGCGTGGCTGTGCCTGGCAACATGTTTGCCCAACTGGGCAAAGCCGGCCCTGAGGGCATATTCCTTGAAACCATGGATGCGGTGCTCAAGCGCATGGGCAAAACGCCGCAGTACATCATCATGCCCACTGGAGATGCCCTGCTTGAAGCGGCCAGCGGCAAACTCAGCGCAGCCACGGTGGTCGTGCCCTCCCCCCGCCTGGCCAGCACCTTGCGCTTGTCCGATCCGCTGGTCAACGAGTCCAACATTGTGGTGACGCTCAGGGACAAGGGCTTTGCGCTCAAAAAACTGGC
>CANHKH010000515.1 GCA_947460165.1 Comamonadaceae bacterium | reverse complement strand
CTGGGCATGAAGCGCATCGCCGTGATCACGCCCTACATGCCAGTGGGCGACCGCAATGTGACGCGGTTTTTTGAGGAATCGGGTTTCCAGGTCGTGCGCATCAAGGGCCTCAAGTGCGAAAGCCCAGTCAAGATCGCCCATGTCAGCGAGACCGAGTTGCGCGATGCCCTGCTCGAACTTGACGGCGACGACATAGACGGCATCGTGCAAGTGGGCACCAATTTGGCCATGGCGCGCTTGGCGGGGCAGGCCGAGGTCTGGCTCAAGCGACCGGTGGTGGCCATCAACACCGCCATTTACTGGCATGCGCTGCGCGAGTCGGGCATCACCGACCGCATGAGCGGCTTTGGCGCCTTGCTGGAAAAGCACTGAGCAAGCCCGCCACATCAAGGCGGGCACCATCAACTGCGGGGGCCTGAGGTCCAGATCAACTCCGTGGATCACCCTGCCCCAGGCCTGCCCGTGCGCCGCCTCACACCGGATGCATGGCCAGCATGTGGCGGGCAATGATGAGCCGCTGCATCTCGTTGGTGCCTTCGCCTATGCACATCAAAGGCGCATCGCGGTAGTAGCGCTCGGCGTGGTACTCCTTGGAGTAGCCGTAGCCACCATGAATGCGAAGACATTCAGTGGCGTTTTCCAGGGCGGCTTCCGACGCAAAGTACTTGGCCATGCCCGCCTCCATGTCACAGCGCTCACCCTTGTCGTAAATGCGTGCGGCGTCGTAGGTCAACAACCGGGCCGCTTGCAGCCGCGTGGCCATCTCACCGAGTTTGAGTTGGATGGCCTGGTGTTCGGCAATTGGCTTGCCAAAGGTGTGGCGAATTTGCGCGTACTTTAACGAGTCTTGCAGTGCCGCAGCGGCAACGCCGCAGCCCCTGGCCGCCACATTGATGCGGCCGAGCTCCAGGCCACCCAGCGCCGTTTGCAGGCCGCGGCCTTCTTGGCCACCAATGAGTTTGCTGGCGGGAATGCGGTAATCCTGAAAAATAAGTTCGGCGCTGTCAATGCCCTTGTAGCCCAGCTTTTCCAGCTTTTTGGACACGGTAAAGCCCGGCCCCTTTTCGGCAATGAAACAGGACATGCCTTTGTGCGCGGGCTCGGCGCCGGCATCGGTCTTGACCAGCAGGGCAAAGCAGCTGCCTTCAATGCCGTTGGAGATCCAGGTCTTGGTGCCGTTGATGACGTAATCATCCCCGTCCTTGCGGGCCCGCATCTTGATGCCCTGCAAGTCGGTGCCAGCGTCTGGCTCGGTCAGCGCCAGGCCACCACGAATTTCACCGGTGGCGAACTTGGGCAGGTAGTGCAGCTTTTGCGCCTCGGTGCCTTTGCGCTCGACGCAGGCCGCCATGATCAGGTGGCTGTTGAAGATGCCGGTCAAAGACATCCAGGTGGTCGAGATCTTCTCGACGATCTTGGCGTAGGTGCCCGCCTTCAGGCCCAAGCCGCCGTAGGTTGTGCTGATGGTGGCGCCGAACAAACCCATCTCCTTCATCTGCTCGACCATCTCGCTGGGGTATTCGTCGGCATGTTCCAGCCTGAGCACATGCGGGCGCACATCGCGCGCCAGCCATTTTTCGATGGCATCGAGCATCTGCTGCTCTTGTTCGTGGTCGTGGTCTGCGTCGCGGTAAGACATGGGGATTCCTTAGAGGCCAGTGGTGTTGGAAAGCCCTGGCAGCGCATGCCTGGCCAGGAATTTGTGTCCATCAAGTCAAGCTCGATGATTCAATATTTGTACGGACAAAAATGGTCAACGAAATGGCATCGATGCAGATCTTGGCGTCAAACCAGGCATGCGCTGCAGATGTTCATGGTGCACACCGGAGGAACTGCTGTGATGCGCTGGCAGCAGGCACAAAGCTTGGAACTCAAGGGCAGACCGGGCATTGAACCAACTCCAGGGATGAGCCGCCAAACAGGACAGGGCAGCCCCGCGAACGCGGCTCACACCATGAGGTATTGCTGGCGCACCTCGGGCTGGCTGTTGAGCTCGGCCGGTGTGCCTTGGTAGGGAATCTGGCCTTTTTCAATGATGTAGACCCGATCGGCCAGTTCATTGGCAAAGCGCAGGTTCTGCTCGCTGATCAACACCGTTTGCCCAGCAGACTTGAGCTGCTTGAGGCGCTGCAGCATGGCTTCAATCACCAGCGGGGCCAGCCCCTCAGAGGGCTCGTCAAGCAAGATCAAATCCGGGTTGCCCATCAAGGTGCGCGCCATGGCCACCATTCTTTGCTGACCACCCGACAAGGCGCCGGCCTTGCGGTTCAAGAACAGCCGGATGTCGGGAAACAAGTCCAGCACCTGGGGCACGCCCCAAGGGGCGCCGCCCCCTCGCGCATCCATGCGCGCGGTTTCCAGGTTCTCTGCCACCGTCAGGGAGGTGAACAGGCGGCAATCCTCGGCCACATAGCCCAGACCTGCACGGCAGATTTGAAAGGGCTCGTGACCAGCGATGGCCTGGCCTTTGAAGGTGATGCTGCCCTTGCGTGGCGGCACCAGGCCCATGATGGACGACAGCGTGGTGGTTTTGCCCGCGCCATTGCGCCCGAGCAAGGCCACCACTTCACCTTTGCGCACCTCCAGGTCGATGCCGAACAAGACCTGGCTGTCGCCATAAGCCGTCTCCAGCCCCTCGACCCGCAGCAAGCTCATGGGTTCAACTTCCACGCGAGCGCAGCAGTTCCTGGCAAGGCCGTGCGTAGTCCTCGGTGCGGTAAGCCTTGATGTCGGTCACACCAATGCCATCGGGCAAGGCGGCATCGCGCTTGACCGTGCCCACATAAAAATTGAACATGGCCATGTTGTCGCAGCCACGCACTTTGGTCATGCCCGTCGGGCCCTCAAAGCTGATGGTGGACATGGCCTGAATGACTTTTTCCACGTCGGTGGCGGTGCCCGCTTTGCGTATCGATTCCACCACCATTTTGCCGGCCGAATAACCCACCGTGGTGGGGCCGGTGGGATAGGTCTTCATGCGCTTTTCCACCTCGGCGGCAAAGCTTTTGGACTTGGCCGAAT
>CANHKH010000514.1 GCA_947460165.1 Comamonadaceae bacterium | reverse complement strand
GATCACGCAGCCTGGCGGTATTCCACCGGCAAAAGGCCTTCTTTTTTGGCGTCAAGCAGGACGATCTGCACAATGCTGCCGTCTTCGGCGTAGCTGATGTGGGTGTGCCAGCCCTGTGACGCTTCACGCACGATCGGTTTGTCAGACACGCGAATCTGCAAGATGTCGTCGTTTTCGAAGTAGGTGCTTTTCATGGCGCTGGCCTCCAGTGATGCATCACGGTTTTGATCACCAGTACATTGTCAATGACAGCGGCCACACACAGCAAGTTGTCATCTCGCTCTGGGCAGTGCTTGTAAAACCAGTGATGGCCCGGGCCAGCTTCCTGGTGAAGGCCCGTGTAGACAATGTCCTTTATCTGTTCAAAGCTAATGTTGCGTTCCCTGGCGCGCTGCTGCGCGTGGGTCGTGAGCACGATCTCCAGTTCATCAAAACGATTGCTTTGCGGCATCGCTCACCTCAAAAATCCTTGAACACAGTCCCCCGATTGAAAAAATGCATCGCGCCCGCCACATGGTTCCCAAGCCGCTCAAACTGAAATATCTGGTACTGAAGTGCTTGTGAAATGAACGGCTACACGCAGGAAGTGAGCACCTGCAACTACTCCAGCTTGATGGCAATAGCGGCATACCAATGCGACAAGGCCTCAATGTCCGCGTCGGTCAAGGTCTTGGCAATCACGGCCATCACCTCGTGGGGGCGCTTGCCGCTCCTGTAGTTTTTAAGCTGCTCGGCCAGGTAGATCTGGGGCTGACCGGCCAAGTGCGGCACGCCCGGCTGCATGGCCATGCCCATGGGGCCGTGGCAGACAGCGCAGGCGGTGGCGGCCTTGGTGCGGCCTAAATTGGGGTCTTGGGCTTGCGCCGAAAAGCTCAGCATGCACAGGGCGAGCAGGCTGGCTGCGGCAGAAAACAACTTGGTATTGATCATTCAACAACTCGTTCAGGCACGCGAAAACGGGCGCTGCACAGCAGCGCCCGTTCAAGGACTCACTCAGTTGCTGTAAGTGATGCGGTAGATGGCGCCTGCGTAGTCGTCAGAGACCAACAAGGAGCCGTCTTTCATGGGGGCCACGTCCACAGGCCGACCCCGGTAAATGCCGGTGTCTGGGTCCAAAAAGCCCTCGGCAAACACCTCGGACTTGCCTGCCGTGCCGTCGGCATTGAGCGGCACAAAGTTGACCAAGCCGCCCGAGGCCTTGGTGCGGTTCCAAGAGCCGTGGGCCGCCACAAACATGCCGCCTTGGTACTTGCTGGGGAACATTTTTCCGTTGTAGAAAGTCATGCCCAACTGCGCCTGGTGCGCGGGGAACTCCACCTGCGGCTTGGTCCAGGCCGCAGGCGCTGCCATGCCTTTGAGGTCGGGCGCGGCCGCCGTGCCCGCAATTGGCGTGTTGTTGCCGTGAATGAAGGGGTAGCCAAAGTGCTCGCCACCGGCCTTGGTGATGCGGTTGAGCTCACCCGGAGGAATGTCGTCGCCCATGCCGTCGGTCTGGTTGTCGGTGAACCACACCACCTTGTCTTTGGGGTTGATGTCCATGCCCACCGAGTTGCGCACGCCACGGGCGATGACCTCGCGATTGGAGCCGTCAAACGCGTCCATGCGGATCATGCCGCCTATGCCCAGCTTTTCGTACAAGGCCACCTTGCCTGCGGGCTGCACGTTGTAGGGCTGTCCCAGGGTGATGTGCAGCTTGCCGTCGTCGCTGACGCGGCAGGTGCGTGCGCCGTGGTTGAAGGATTCCTCTTCTTCAGGAATGAGCTTGCCTTGGGGCACCACTTCAATGACCGCCACGTCCGGGCCTTCATAGAAGAACTCAGCGGCCGGGAAGTTGAGCACCCGGTTGTGCTCGACCACCAGCAAAAAGCCGTCTTTGGTCCAGCACACGCCGTTGGGGACCTTGAAGTTCAGCGAGGGGGCAAAGGCTTTGACCTCGTCGGCAAAGCCATCGCCGTTGCGGTCGGTCACGGCCCACACGCGGGTTTTGCGCGTGCCCACAAACAGCATGTTGGTCGAGGGTGCCACCGCCATGTGACGGGCGTCGGGCACCACCGCAAACAATTCAATCTTGAAGCCTGGCGGCATCTTGATGCGCTTGAGGTTGGCGCGAATGGCGTCGGCGTTTTTGCCTTCTTGCGGCACCACAGGAATGTTCAAGTCCGTGGTGGCCACCTTCATGGACTGCAAGGTTTTGAGGTTGTCTTTGCCCGCTTGCGCCATGGCGCCCGAGGCCAGACCCATGGAACACAGGGCGAGCACCCAACTTGTGAACTTCATGTTGTCTCCGTGAGAGAGTTTTTTAGGAGACTTGCATTTAGCAAGAAGACGTCAAAAGACTCAATCGGGTAGCTCCTAAAGACACTTTTTTTAACTAAAAAATACCTTTAATTGACACAACAGAAAAGCACACCAAGGCCACCCGAATGAAAAACTCAAAATTCTGCGCAGCGCTCCAGCCAGTCCCGAATGGCCTGCGGGTAAATGAGATGCTCTTGCGTGAGCACGCGCGCGGCCAGGGTGTGCTCGGTGTCATCTGGCAACACGGGCACCACGGCCTGGGCCAAGATGGGGCCGTGGTCCAACTCGGCCGTGACCAGGTGCACGGTGGCACCGGCCACCCGGCAGCCCGCCTCAATGGCGCGGCGGTGGGTGTGCAGTCCAGCAAAAGCAGGCAGCAAAGACGGATGAATATTGACCAAGCGCCCCGGGTAATGGCGCACAAAACCGGGCGTGAGAATGCGCATGAAGCCAGCCAGCACCACCAGCGCAGGTGCATGGCGGTCTATGCCCTGCATCAGGGCGGCGTCAAAGGCTTCGCGTGATTCAAATTGCTGGTGGTCTATCACCTCGGTGTACAAGCCCGCTCTTTGCGCCTGTTCAAGACCTGGCGCCTGGGCCTTGTTGCTGATGACAGCGGCCACCCGGCCCCCCAGCCGCTGCTGCCAGCGCTCACGCTCGGCCGCATCCACAATGGCCTGCATGTTGGAGCCTGCGCCTGAAATCAGGATGACGATGTTCTTGGT
>CANHKH010000513.1 GCA_947460165.1 Comamonadaceae bacterium | reverse complement strand
TGGCACGCACCGACGCACGGGCCGTGGAAGGCCTGGACGCCGCCCTGGACAGGGCGCGGGCTTACCAAGAAGCGGGCGCAGACTTTTTGTTCATTGAAGCGCCCGTGGGCATGGAGGAGTTGGCGCGCATTCCCCGGGAGTTGCCAGGCATCCACTTGTGCAACTTGGTGGTGGGCGGCAAAACGCCGCTGCTGCCGCGTGAGCAACTTGCAGACATGGGCTACGCCGTGGTGCTGTATGCCAACTTGGCCCTGCAAGCGAGCATGCTGGCCATGCAGCACAGCCTGACCCATTTGCTCAAGCAAGGCTCGGTGGCCGGCATAGAAGACGCGTTGATTGACTTCAAAGACCGGCAGCGCCTGGTCAACGCCGGGCACTTCAATGACCTGGCGGCCCGCTACGGCACTTTGCCCACCTGAGCGCGGCGGCTTGCCCATGACAGCCAAGGCGCATGAGCGCATGGCCCCCGATGCCTTGAGCGACTTGGTCAACCGCATGGAGCGCATGATCGTCAGCGGCGAGTGGGCAGCCGGCGCCAAGCTGCGCGAGGTGGCGCTCAGCGAGTCCCTGGGTGTGGGCCGTGGCGCTTTGCGCGAGGCCATTCGAATCTTGGAAGGCAAACGCTTGCTCGAAAGAGTCCCCAACGCAGGGGTCAGGGTGATCGCCCCCACGCTGGACGACTTTGAGCAACTGCTGGTCACCCGCGAAGCGCTCGAAGGCATGGCCGCGCGCCTGGCTGCTGAAAACATGACCTTGGCACAGGTCGAACAACTCAGCAGAGCGGCCCATGCGCTGGAAGCGGCAGACCACAGCCAAGCGCACGCTTGGGGGGTGTTTGAAGCCGGCCCAGACGGTGACTTTCACCGCCAAATCGCCGTCGGCAGCCGCAACCAAAGGCTGGTGCAGCTGCTGTGCGATGACCTCTACCCCTTGCTGCGCTTTTTCAGGCTGCGTGCTGCCCAGGTCAGGCCCGATGCCAGCGTCACGCACACCGAGCACCGCCGCATCATTGCGGCCATTCAACACCGCGATGGCGACGCGGCAGAGCAGGCCATGCGGGCGCATGTGCGGCGCAGCCGACTGACCTTGCTGGCGCACCTCAGGCTTGCGCCACCACAGCCCGGACCTTGACTCAGCCCAGCGGCAGCGCCGTTTTGTAGCGCACCTGCTTGAGCGCAAAGCTGGAGCGGATTTTCTCCACCATCTTCATGGGCGAGAGCTGCTCAATGATGAAGCGCTCCAGTGCCGCCATGTCGGGCAGGGCCACGCGGATCAGGTAGTCGGCGTCGCCCGTCATCAGGTAGCACTCCATCACCTCGTCGCGGGCGCAAACCAGGGCTTCAAACTCTTGCAGCGCGGCGCGGGTTTGTTGCTTCAAGCTGATGGAGATGAACACATTGAGGTGCAGCCCCAGCTGCTGCGCGTCCAGCAAGGCCACCACCTGGCGGATCAGGCCTTGCTTTTCCAGCGCTTTGACGCGGGCCAAGCACGGCGAGGGCGACAGGCCCACGCGCTGGGCCAGGGCCACGTTGGACAGGCTGGCGTCGGTTTGGAGTTCGCGCAGAATGCGCAGGTCGATGGCGTCAAAGCTCATTGTGCTGAAGAATTTATATTTAAAAGCACATTGTGCCGTTTTGCAGGCTAAGAAGGCTGGCATTCAGCGGTAAATGCGGCGCCTCCTTGCCTAAAGTAAAGCTCTTCTCAGGACACCCCCATGAACGCCCCTTTGTTGCCCGCCCAGCTCAGCCCCGCCCTGCCTCCGCAAGACAGCGACCCCGAAGAAAGCGCCGAGTGGCAACTGGCCCTGCAGTCCGTGCTGGAGCGCGCCGGCCCCGAGCGGGTGCGGCAGCTCATGGACATGCTGGCCGCCACCGCCCGCACGCCCACCATTGGCTGGCAGCCGCCCACGGGCACGGCCTATGTGAACACCATTGCGGTAGAGCAGCAGGCCGCGTTTCCGGGCGACCTGGCCATCGAAGAGCGCCTGGCCTCGCTGATGCGCTGGAACGCCCTGGCCATGGTGGTGCGGGCCAACCAAGCCTATGGCGAGCTGGGCGGCCACATTGCCAGCTACGCCAGCGCCGCCGATTTGTTTGAGGTGGGTTTCAACCACTTCTTCAAGGGCGGCGCCGAGGGTGACCTGGTGTTTTTCCAGCCGCACTCGGCACCCGGCGTGTACGCGCGGGCCTTTTTGGAAGGGCGCCTGAGCGAGGCAGATCTGGCCCACTACCGCCAAGAAATTTCGGCCACGGGCAGCGGCGCACGGGGCCTGTCCAGCTACCCCCACCCCTGGCTGATGCCAGACTTTTGGCAGTTCCCCACCGGCTCCATGGGCCTGGGGCCCATCAGCTCGATTTACCAGGCGCGCTTCATGCGCTACCTGGAACACCGCGGCCTGCAAAAAACACAGCACAAGCGCGTGTGGGGCGTGTTTGGCGACGGCGAGATGGACGAGCCCGAGAGCATGAGCGCATTGACGCTGGCCGCCCGCGAAAAACTGGACAACCTCACCTGGGTGGTCAACTGCAATTTGCAGCGGCTGGACGGGCCGGTGCGCGGCAACGGCCGCATCATTGACGAGCTCGAATCGCTGTTTGCCGGGGCGGGCTGGCGCGTCATCAAGCTGGTGTGGGGCTCGGACTGGGACGGCTTGTTTGCGCGTGACACAGAAGGCGCGCTCACCCGCACCTTTGCGCGCACCGTCGACGGCCAGTTTCAGACCTTTGCCGCCAAAGACGGGCGCTACAACCGCGAGCATTTCTTTGGCCAAGACCCGGCCCTGGCCGCGCTGGCCCAGGGCCTGACCGACGAGCAAATCGACAGGCTCAAGCGCGGCGGCCACGACCTGGTGAAAATCCACGCCGCCTACCACGCCGCCACGCACACCCAAGGCCAGCCCACGGTGATCTTGGCGCAAACCAAAAAAGGCTACGGCATGGGCCACGCCGGCCAAGGCCGCATGACCACGCACCAGCAAAAAAAGTTGGAACGCGAAGACCTGCTGGCCTTTCGCAACCGCTTTGA
>CANHKH010000512.1 GCA_947460165.1 Comamonadaceae bacterium | reverse complement strand
GCTGGCCTTTCAATTGCCGCTTGAAAGCGGCCCGGATGAGGCGCTCTGGCAGGCCCAAGACCTGGCCGCTGCGCGCCTGCGCTTGCCCCAAGTGAGCTTGCCAGACCGCGTGCTGCAGGCCGTGTGCGCGGCCTCGCTGGCCTTGGGCGTGAACTCCATGCGCGCCCCGCTCATGGCCTTGCGCTGCGCCCGAGCACTGGCCGCCCTGGACGGCCAAGACGAGGTCAGCGAAGACCACGCCAGCATGGCCGTGCGCTTGGTGCTCGCGCCCCGGGCCACCCGTTTGCCTGCCAGCGAGCCCGCGCCTGACGCAGCGCAGCCCAATGAGGCCAAGGACCCGCCTCAGGACAAAGAGGAATCACCGCCCGAGGACGCGCCAGACCACACCCCAGAGAACAGCGCCGAACCAGAGCAAGCCCAGGACAGCCCTGAAGAGCTCGCTGCGCCGCAGGGCGCGCTGGAGGAACTGCTGGTGCAAGCCGCGCTCGCGGCCCTGCCGCCTGGCCTCTTGGCTGCCCTCAAGGCCGGGCAGATGCAACGCAGCGCTTCTGCGGCCCAAGGCCGCGCGGGCGCCTTGCAAAAAAGCCTGCAGCGCGGCCGGCCCGTGGGCACGCGCCGTGGCGAGCTGCGCTCGGGCGCACGGCTGCACCTGCTGGACACCTTGCGTGCCGCCGCCCCCTGGCAGCGCTGGCGCCACCAGCAAGCCGACGCTGCAGCCAGCAGCGGCCCCAGGCCACGCATCTTGGTGCAGCGTGAAGACTTTCATGTGCGCCAGTTCCGCCAAAACAGGCCCACCACCACTGTGTTTGTGGTGGACGCCTCGGGCTCGGCCGCGCTGCACCGCCTGGCCGAGGCCAAGGGTGCGGTGGAACTGCTGCTGGCCGAATGCTATGTGCGGCGCGACCGTGCCGCTGTGGTGGCTTTTCGCGGCCCGGGCGCCGAGGTGCTGCTGCCGCCCACCCGCTCGCTGGCCCGCGCCAAGCGCAGCCTGGCCGCCCTGCCCGCAGGCGGTGGCACGCCGCTGGCTTCAGGCCTGGACACCGCGCACCAGCTGGCCCAACAAATCGCCCGCCAAGGCGAGTCGCCCGTGGTGGTGGTGCTCACCGACGGCCGCGCCAACCTGGCCCGCGACGGCAGCCCGGGCCGCGCCCGCGCCACCGAAGACGCTCTGGCCGCGGCCCGGCAATTCAAGCTCTCAGGCATCACAGCCTTGCTGATTGACACCTCGGCCCAGCCCCAGGCCAGCGCCCAAACCCTGGCCCTGACCATGGGCGCGAGCTACATCCCGCTGCCGCATGCCGGCGCCCAGGGCCTGTCGCAGGTGGTGCGCCTGGCCACCGCCAAAAGCGCCAACTGAGCTGCGCATGGCCCGCCTGCACTGGGACAGCGACGGCCTGCACTGGCCGCACCGCGAGCGCAGCCGCTTTGTCACCGTGCAAGGCCTGTGCTGGCATGTGCAGCACTGGCCTGGCCCCAGCCCAAAAGCCCCATTGGCCCTGCTCATTCACGGCACGGGCGCGGCCAGCCACTCCTGGCGCGACCTGGCGCCCGCCTTGAACCAGCGCTTTGCGCTGCTGGCCATGGACCTGCCAGGCCACGCTTTCACCCATCCCTTGGGCAGCGCCGCGCCGCCCCTGTCGCTGCCCGGCATGGTGCGCGCGCTGGCCGACTTGCTGGCGCAGCTGCCCTTTCAGGCCGACTTGGTTCTTGGCCATTCCGCAGGCGCAGCCATTGCCTTGCGCATGGCCCTGAGCGGCGCCATGGAGCCGCGCCTGCTGCTGGGCCTCAATGCTGCGCTGCTGCCCCTGGGCGGGCTGGCCGGCCAGCTGTTCTCACCCGTGGCCAAGCTCATGGCCCTGACGCCTTGGGCGCCGCGCCTGTTTGCCCGCAGCGCCCAAGCACCCGCCGTGCTTGACAGGCTGCTGGACAGCACAGGCTCGGTCATTGACGAGCCGGGCCGCGCGCTTTACCGCATGCTGGTCAGCCACCCTGACCATGTGGCGGGCGCCCTGGGCATGATGGCCAACTGGGACCTGGACGGTCTTTCCAGCGAGTTGGGACAACTCAAGACCCCGCTGGATTTGATCGTCGGCACACGCGACCTCACCGTTCCCCCCGAACAGGCCGAGCGCGTGCTGCGCCTGCTGCCCGCCGGCTTGCAGGCACAGTGCCTGCGCCTGGAGGGCCTGGGCCATTTGGCCCACGAAGAGCAGCCCGAGCGCGTGGCGCAGCTGATTGCGACGCGCTGGGATGAGCGTTGCCCAGCCAGTGGCTTGTGACCCCAAGGGCTTCAAACCCCTGAACGACAAGCCAAGCGCGCAACCAAGCTAGCCTAAACATTGCGCGTGGCAAAGCCTGAAAGATCTGCCTCCCATGAAGCCTCACACACCCAGCCTCACTGCGGCCCTGGTCCTGCTCGGTCTGAGCGCCTGGCTGTGGATGCCCACGCGCAACTCAGATGAGAAGCTGGTGGCCTCGTGCAGCACGGCAGAGGGCACGGTAGCCCGACTCTATCGGGGCGAAGCTGGCGCCACCGTGCCCTTTTGGTACTCCGTCACTGTGCAACGGGCTTATCGCCTTGAAAAGCAAGTGCTTTATGCATACCGCACGCCCCCACTTGAGCGCATTGAATGCCGCGGCCCAGACCTGTGGGTCCAGGGCCAAGATTTCACGGAACACCTGCCAGCAGCCAAACTTGAAAAGCTTCAGTCATCGCCCCTGACTTACTGGAATGGCGAGCGCCGAGAACCACTTTCGCGCCTGAGTCTGGCGCAGTACGCGGGCCTGGCCTTGTTGATGGCGGCGCTGGTACTCCTGGTCTATTCGACGCAAAAGAGGGCTATCAGCCGCCTGAGCGTTAGGAACCAAAAAAATGAATAAAGTGCTTGCTCTCTGCCCGCCCCTACAGCTCAGGGCTGCACGCGGTCAATCACCAGCGTCACGCCCTGGCTGCCCGGCCTGAGGGGCGCGGACTGGCCCAGCCAGTCGCCGGTTTGCGACAAGGCCTCGCCGCTGCGGGAGATGCG
>CANHKH010000511.1 GCA_947460165.1 Comamonadaceae bacterium | reverse complement strand
GGCCCTCGCCCAAAGCGAGCACATCTACAAGGACGAGCGCTTTTCAGACCATGCGCCCATCACGGTGGGCTACGGCTTGAGCCTGTAACACGGCGCCGCCGCTCAGGCGGGCCAGCACAGCGGGGCGGCTCAAAGGCCGCAGTATGGGTCTTGCAGCAACCACCTCACAGCGGGGGCCGCTGTCCTACAGCAAGGCCAAGGCCCCACCGACATCAGCGCTTGAGCGCGCCCTCAAAGTGGGTGTGTGGCAGGTCCTTGGGGCCCGCCACGTCGGCACCTGTGGCGCTTGGCGAGCCCAGGCTGGCCAGCTCGCAGGACCGACAGCAAGGCGGGCCGGTGTGTTCACCGGTGCGCATTTCTCATCCTCAACGGAGATTTGTCAATGGCTTCAAACAATCAAGGCAACCAAGGCAGCAACCAAAGCGCGAGCCCAAGTGGTAACCCAAGCACCCCACAAAGCGGAAAACAGGGCAGCAAGGACCCCGCCAGCAAGGACACAGACACCAGCTCCAACCGCGGGGCAGCGTCCATGGAACAAGACAAGCAGCGCGAGATGGCCAACAAAACAGGCAAGCCCGCCCACGACAGCGGCCAAGTCGGCAGCGCCAGTCAAGGGGCAGGTGCAGGCAGCAACCAAGCTGGTCACCAAACGGGCAGCCCGTCTGGCAACCAGCCTGGCAAGCGCTGAGCCAAGCCAACTGAACAGGCCCCGCAACACCGGGTGATCAGGCCCTGAGGAAGCGCGGGACGGAAGGCTCCGTCCCGCGTCCTCAGGGCCTTTTTTGCGCCTGTGTGTTCAAGCTCAAGCCCACCGTTGGTGGGGCCGTGGGGCAGACGAAGCAGGTCTGCGGCCAGGCGGATTTAGCTTGAGTCAATACTGGTTCAGCGAACGCCGCTTGGGCGGCGTATAGGGTTTGAGCCTGATGGCTTTGTCGGTGTGGTTCTGGCTGCCAGGCGCAAAGGGCCAGCTCAAGGCGGGCGTGGCTGGAGGCGGCGGGTCACTGCGGCCTGCGGGACGGTCTGTGGATTCTTCAGTCTGGGCTTGCATGGCCTGCTCCTGTCTGCACCCGCTGGGCACGGCACAAGCACCTTGGCCGTGCGGGTTGGCAGCCCAGCTTATTGCCAGGTGCAGCAAGCGCCTGCAGGGAACCCGCGCGCGCGGCCGTCATCAGAGTGCGCGGGCCGCTGTGGGCTCTGCGGACTGGTCAGCTCAACGCACCGTTCTTTGGGGCGACCCAGGCACTCTGTGGCGTCTGGGCCACCTGTGGTGCAGGCCAGCGCCAGCACAGGCCGGGCCATCGACCCCAGTCCCTCAGCCCTTGGGCGCGCGCTCATAAAGCGGCAACACCAAGGGCAGGGCTTTTTCAATTTCGGTGATGCGGGTGTTGCCCGCCGGGTGGGTGGACAACCACTGGGGCGGCCCACCTTTGTTGGCGGCCTGCATTTTTTTCCAGAGCGTCACGCCCGCTCGGGGGTCGTAGCCCGCGCGGGCGGCCAACTCCAGGCCCACCAGGTCGGCTTCGGTCTCGTCGTCGCGGCTGAACTTGAGCGAGATCAGCTCCACGCCGTAGCCGGCCACGGTGCGGCCCAAATCTCCCAAGCCCAGCACCTGCGAGACGATGCTGGCGCCAATGTTGGTGGCCGCGCCCTTGCCCATGCGGGCCCGCGCATGCTCGCGCAAGGCGTGCGCGATTTCATGGCCCATGACCTGGGCCACCTCGTCGTCGGTGAGTTGGAGCTGCTCCAAGATGCCGGTGTAAAAAGCGATCTTGCCGCCGGGCATGCAAAACGCGTTGATCTGCTTGCTGCCCAAAAGGTTGACTTCCCACTTCCACTGCTTGGCGCGGGGGTTCCACTCGTTGGTAAAAGGAATGATGCGTTGGGCAATGCGGCGCAGCCTGACCAGCTGCGCATGGTCGGCCGGGGCCAGGGCTTTTTGCTCGGCAGCTGAGCGCAGCATCTCGTTGTACTGCTTGGTGGCGGCGGCCTCAATTTCGTCGGGCTGGATCAGCTTGGCAAAGGCCGAATTGCGGCCCACGTCCACGCCCTCGCGGGTGCGACTGGCCTCGGCCTGCGCCAGCACCACGGGCGGCGGAGCCTGCTGGGCGCAGGCGGTCAAGCCCAGGACCAGGCTCAGGGCCAAAACAGTCGGGCGGACGGTTGAACGCCAGAGGGCGTGAGAAGACGATGGACGCATGGCTCATCTCCTTGAAAAGACTGCACGTATTATTCCTCCATGAGTCCAAGCGCAAGAGACCCCAAAGTGAACACGGCCAGCCCCGCACGGCCGGGTTGGCTGGCCAGCCTCAAGGTGTACCAAGAACCGGCCAGCCTGCGCATGCTGTCGCTGGGGTTTTCGGCCGGTTTGCCGCTGCTCTTGGTGTTCGGCACGCTGAGCTTTTGGCTGCGCGAGGCGGGGGTCAACCGCAGCACCATTGGTTACCTCAGTTGGGTCGGTCTTGCTTATGGTTTCAAGTGGGTCTGGGCGCCGCTGGTGGACCGCCTGCCCCTGCCCTGGTTGACGCGGCGCTTGGGCCGCAGGCGCAGCTGGCTGCTGGCCTCGCAATGCGCCATCGTGGCCGCCTTGGTGGGCATGGCGCTGACCGACCCCAAGGTCTCGCTCATGCCCATTGTCTGGTGCGCCCTGGCCGTGGCCTTTGCCTCGGCCACGCAAGACATTGCGCTGGATGCGTTTCGCATTGAATCGGCCGACACCGAACACCAGGCCGCGCTGGCCGCAGCCTACCAGGGCGGCTACCGCTTGGCCATGATCTGGGCTGGCGCCGGCGCGCTGTGGCTGGCCGCCCGCGCTGAAGCGCCCGATGCCAGCGCCTACCAACACGGCGCCTGGCAGTTTGCTTACCTCGTGATGGCCGCCTCCATGCTGCCGGGCATGCTCACGGTGCTGTTCTCGCGCGAGCCCGTGCCCGCGCCATTGAGCCCTGCACGCAGCGTGGGCGAGTGGCTGCAAGGCGCCTTGATCGCACCGTTTGCCGACTTTTTAAAGCGCTACGGCCGCCAAGCCTTGCTGATCTTGGCGCTGATTG
>CANHKH010000510.1 GCA_947460165.1 Comamonadaceae bacterium | reverse complement strand
GGCAAAGCTCAGAGGCGACGGCCGTCCAAGGACTGCGCCGAGCGGTCTGTCGAGAGCGTGCCGCTCAGGCGGTCGCCAGTGACCTTGCCTTTGAAGCTGCTGACCGACTGACCTTCGCCACGGTACTGAAAGCTCAGGTCGTCGCCGCGCAAACGGGCGCCCAAGAGCGGCAAGGTGCGGCCATCCACCGTCATGGTGCCACCGACGTTTTGGAAGGTTTGCTCCAGGTTCAAGCGCGCTGTTTTGCCGCCGTCAAAAGTGACGCTCCAGCCGCCTTGCACGGGGGCGGGCACGATCCACAAAAAGGCATTCGCGCCGGCGGCGGTGGCGGTCTCGTCGGCCTGCCACTCACCCATGTCAAAGGCGTGGGCCACCACGCGCGTGCCTGGCTTCATGTTCAAAATCGTGGGCCGCAGGCGCAAATTGAGGTCAGGCAACAGGTACATGGTGACCACGTCGGCCGAGCTGAAGTCTTCTTTGAAAATGTCGCCCGTGATGATGCGCACTTTGTCCTGCACCCCGGCCTCGGCCACCTTGCGGCGCGCAAACCCGGCCATGTCGGGGTTGAACTCAATGCCCACGGCATTGGCCTTGAATTTTTGCGCGGCGGTAATCGCAATGATGCCGTCGCCCGCACCCAGGTCAAACACCTTGTCTTGTGGCGTGACTTTGGCCATGGCCAGCATTTTCTCGACCAACTCAGGCGGCGTGGGGATCCAGATCACGTCTTTGCCGCTCTGGCCCCGCGAGGGCTTGTAGTTGGGGTCGGTGGCGGGGGTGGTGGCACAGCCCACCGCCATGAAGGAAGACAAGAGGGCAAAAGCAACACGGCGAGACAAGGGCAGCACGGCAAGGCTCCTAGAAAAGCGGCAAGTGGGGGGGCGGCGCACCGCATGTGGCGCGTCAAACCCGCGGACCCCGCCTGTCAGGGGACGGCGGGCGCGGGCTGGACTGTAAGGGATTTGTGACCAAGCCGCATGACAAAGGCCGCATTCGGCCGGCTTGGACCGCATTTACCCCCACTTTCCTAGGGAAAACACCGGCAAATATCGTGCTCCAGCGGGCCAAAACAGCGCAGGCGAGAGCATCAAGAACTGGCCTCGGCGTGCGCTGCACATCGCCGGCAGGCCGACTCCCACAGGGGCCCCTTCGCCTTGCATCACGAGCTTGCCTGCAAGCGATTCATGGCGCGCAACTGGAGCGTGCGTCAGTAGGTTTCCAGGTGCAGCCTGCCTTCTTTTTTAAGCGAGGCGCCCAGGGCTTCCCAGTCCAGGCCCGCTTGGCTGGCCACATAGCGCAGGGCCAGCACCACGCCTTCTTCCATGCTTTTGAGGCCGCAGACATAGAAAAAGGTGTTGGGGTCTTTGAGCAGCGGCGCCAAGTCGGCGGCGCGCTCGCGCATGGCGTCTTGCACGTATTTTTTGGGCTGGCCGGGCGTGCGCGAAAAGGCAAAACTGGTGTCCATGAAGTCCTTGGGCAGGCTTTGCAGCGGGCCAAAGTAGGGCAGCTCCTCCTTGGTGCGGGCGCCAAAAAACAGCATGAGCTTGCCGCCCTCGAACTTGGCCGAAGCGCGCAGGCGCCGACGCCACTCGGTCATGGCACGCATGGGGGCCGAGCCCGTGCCGGTGCAAATCATCACAATGCTCGAGCGCGGGTGGTTGGGCATGAGAAAGCTGGCGCCAAAAGGCCCCATCACCTGCACCTTGTCGCCCACCTGCAGGTCGCACAGGTAGTTGGACGCGACCCCGCGCACCGGCTGGCCCTGGTGGTCTTCGAGCACGCGCTTGACGGTCAGCGACAGGTTGTTGTAGCCGGGGCGCTCGCCGTTGCGCGGACTGGCAATGGAGTACTGGCGCGCGTGGTGGGCGCGGCCCACGTCGTCTGTGCCTGGCGGGACCACGCCAATCGACTGTCCTTCGAGCACCGGGAAAGGCATGGCGCCAAAGTCCAGCACGATGTGGTGGGTGTCGTACTCACGGCCCACTTCGGTGACGCGCACATTGCCGGTGACGGTGGCGGTGATGGTTTTCTCCAAGGCCTTGGGGCCGTAGAGGTTGGTGTAGGCGTGCGCGGCCGACCAAGGGGGAATGCTGGCGCCGTACTGGGCGCTGTTGAAGCTGGCTTCACCGCTGACGCCGCCCAGGGAAGCGCTGGCGGCGACCTCGGCCACGTCGCTCACGGCTGCGGCGGCGCTGGCGTCAACGCCCTCTAAGGCCAGTTGTTCAGGACTCAACTCGGCGGGCAACTCGTCCCACAGCAGTTGCTCTTCGGGGGAGTAGGCTTTGACGCGGGGCATGGTGCGCCAGTTGTCAATCGAGCCGGTGGGGCACGGCGAGATGCAGTGCATGCACAGGTTGCATTTGTCGGCGTCGACCACGTAGTTGCGGTCGTCGTGCGTGATGGCGCCCACTGGGCAAATGGCTTCGCAGGTGTTGCAACGGATGCAAATCTCAGGGTCGATCAGGTGCTGCTTGATGACGAGGGTGGCGCTCATGTCCATGGTGGTCTTTCTGAAAAGGCGGATGGCGGGGTGGTGCTTGAGCGGCTATTTTCAAGAGATTGTGGCGCCGCTTGCCCTCACCCCCGCCCTCTCCCAAAGGCAGAGGGAGCAAGACGGGAAACCGCCTTGCTCCCTCGGCTGCTTCATTGGCTTGATCAGTTGAAACGAACGTAGTCGAAGTCCACCGGCTGGCGGTTGATGCCCATCACTGGAGGAGATATCCAATTGGCGAACTTGCCGGGCTCCACGCAGCGGCCCATCAGGCTGGCCACGTAGGCGCGGTCCTGCAGGGTCGGCAGCCATTGGTCGGCCTGGGCGTCCCACTCGCCTTGGCTCAGCACGCGGCCTTCTGGCGACACCTTCACGCCAGACAAGGCGCCGATGTTGCGGTTAAACGCTTTGTGAGGCACTTTCATGCGGGTAGGGATACCCGCTTTTTCCAGCACCTTGTTCCAGCGTTCCACGCCGGCCACCGAGTCCTTGATGTAGTCGTCGCGCAGCACTTCATTCAGCGCGTTCAGCATGGGCACTTCTTTTTCGGCCAGCTGGCCGTCACG
>CANHKH010000509.1 GCA_947460165.1 Comamonadaceae bacterium | reverse complement strand
ATCGTGGGCGTCAGCAACATCAAAATCACCGACCTGAACGAGCTGGCCGCGCTGGCCATGGCCGACCGCGACCCCGGCTTTGCCGCCACTGTGCAGCCCGGCGACCTGCTGGTGGGTGGCCGCAACTTTGGCTATGGCCACCCGCACTACCCCGCCATGCGCGCCATGCGCCACCTGGGCATTGCAGGCGTGGTGGCCGAGTCCTTCTCGCCTGGCTTTTTCAGGGGCGAGATGAGCATGGGCTTTGCCCTGGTCACCTGCCCCGGCATTGTGGCAGCCGCTCAGCGCGGTGACGCGCTGGAGGTCGACTGGGCGGCCGAGCGTGTCAACCTGCCTGCGCGTGCCCTGTCCCTGCCTTTGCAAGCTTTGTCGGCGTCTGAGCGCGGCATGCTCGAAGCCGGCGGCCTGATCCCTTACCTCAAACTGCGCGCAGCCCGCGCCCAAGGACAAACACCATGAGCACCCCACGCCAACAACTTCGCCAACACCTCCACAGTGGCGCCACCTTTTGGTTTGCTGGCGCGCAAGACGCGCTCTCCGCCTTGCTGGTCGATCAGTCCGACTTTGACGGCGTGTTCACCACCGGCTTTGGCATTTCGGCCGCCTTGCTTGGGCAGCCCGACATGGAGCTCTACACGCTCAATGAAAACGTCACCGTGGTCGACCACATCGCCAATGTGGTGAAAAAGCCCATCTTTGCCGACGCTGACACTGGCTACGGCAACAGCTTGAATGTCGCCCGCACCGTGCGTGCTTTTGAAAAGGCCGGCGTGTCTGCGCTCTCGCTGGAAGACCAAGTCAGTCCCAAGCGCTGCCCGGCGGCGGCCACGCATTCCATCACCATTTCCTTGGCTGATGCGGTCGGCAAAATCAAGGCCGCCGTGGACGCCCGGCAAGACCCCGACCTGCTCATCGTGGCCCGCACCGACGTGATGGACGCCAGCGAGGCGCTGGACCGCGCCGCCCACTTTGCCGAAGCCGGCGCCGATTTGATCCAGCCCATCTCGCGCACCTTCAACTCGCACGCGCAGCTGCTCAAGCTGCGCGAGGTCTGCGGCCGCCCCCTGTCGCTGCAGCTCATGGAAGGCACCTGGATGGCGGACCTGAGCCGCGCGCAAATCGAGTCGGTCGCGGGCTTTGCCACCTACCCGCTGGTCACCCTCATGAGCACCGTGCACGCCCTGCAGGCCAACCTGGCCGCCTTGTCAGGCTTGCGCGGCCTGCCGCTGGACACCCTGCCCAGTGGCCGCAGTTCCATGGCCGACTTCAAGCAGCTCATTGGCTGGCAAGCCATGGAGCAGCAGCAGGCTCGCTTCGAGGGCCACTGAGGCCTTGCCTTTTTTTCATCCCTCGCTTTCACCACCATCCCTTGAGGAGACATCGATGTCATTGAACCGCCGCCTGACCTGCGCCTTGCTGATCGGCTCTGCCTTTGCCGCGCCAGCCGCCTTTGCGCAGACCGCCGCCTTCCCCACCAAGCCCATACGCATCATCGTGCCTTACCCAGCAGGTGGTGCCACCGACGTGGCCACCCGCTTGCTCGCGCCCCGATTGCAAGAAGAGCTCAAGCAGCCCGTGGTCATTGAAAACCGACCCGGCGCCAGTGGCAACCTGGGCATGAACGCGTTGCTGCAAAGCGCGCCTGACGGTCACACCCTGGCCATGAGCCTCACAGGCATGCTGTCCATCAACCCCGCCACCTACAAGCAAGCGGGCTTCACCGCGGCCGACGTGGTCCCCGTGGCTCAGGTCTCGCTGGCCCCCCTCATGTTGGTGGTGCCCGTGGAGTCGCCTTACAAAACAGTGCAGGACTTGGTGGCAGCCGGCAAGGCGGCCGGCAAAGGCGGCCTGCCCTACGGCTCTACAGGCGCGGGCGGCTTGTCGCACCTGGCCTCGGAGTTGATCAACGAAAACGCCAACGGCAACTACACCCATGTCCCCTACAAGGGTGGTGCGCCTCTGGTGCAAGCCTTGATGGTCAATGAAGTGCGCTGGGGCCTGCTGGGCACGGGCGATGCGCGCGGCTTTTTGCAAGCCGGCAAGCTGCGGGCCATTGGACAGCTGCGCAACACCCGCTCCGAGCTCTGGCCCGATGTGCCCACCCTGACCGAGCAAGGCGTCAAGGGCGGTGTGGACTTTGACGTCTGGTTCGGCCTGGTCGCCCCGGCCAAAACCCCGCCTGCCGTGGTCAGCCTGCTCAACCAAAAAGTGGCCCAAATCGTGGCCGAGCCCGCCTTTCGCAAGCGCCTCAACGAGCTGGGCGGCATGTCTATGGCCACCGGCAACACCACCGAGGCTTTTGCCGACGTGATTCGCCGCGAACTCGCGGTGCTGCCTAAGACGGCGCTGGACCTGGGTTTGAAGATGGACTGAGTGCAGCGCCTGCGGGCGCTCATGAGGCACAGCAAAGGCACGGTGGGGACACCGTGCCTTTTTTTGCAAAAAGCGCTCCCAGTTGCCCAGCAATGCTCGCAACCTGTCTTTGCCGTCAGGCGGTGTGTAGATGAGCTCACCATTTCGGTCCTTGGCCAGTTGGGTGCCGGGTGTTCGCCGAGCAGCCATGTCCGCGCCCCTGAGGGTGCTGCAAATCTCGACGGCGGTGGCTGTGCACAGGGGTCTTGATTGGAGCGACAGATAGCTTGCTTTCCAGATCGTGAGCTGGCGGGAGCGTGAACAACTGCTTGTGCGCTTGGCCTGGGTGCCAAACAGCTTGAAGCTCAGACATGTACTTCAAAACGAATGATGAAAACATGAGTGCACCGTCATGTCGCTCAAATTGATTGTTGACGACATGAAGGTTTGGGCGGTGCTCAACTTCCAGCGCTCAGCGGTTCTGAGGAGGCGCGCAAGCCAGTGCCAAGCCTCGTTAACTTTTCATCAAAATAGACAAATAACACAGTTATTGTCCATAATGAGGAAATGCCCAGCAAACCACCTATCGTTTTTCCCCAAGAGCAAACGCTGCTCACCGCCTTGGGCGAACGCCTGCGGCTGGCCCGGTTGCGCCGCAAACTGAGCACGGCCGTGGTGGCGCAGCGGGCTGGCATGTCGCGCACTTCGGT
>CANHKH010000508.1 GCA_947460165.1 Comamonadaceae bacterium | reverse complement strand
GGCCGTGACCGAGGCCGCAGCGGTCAAATCGCTGTCTGGGGTGCTTGTGCCTGCTGATCCGCCACCACCACCACCACAGGCGCTCAGTGCGGCGCTCAGCATTGAAATGTATACATAAAGTCTCATAGGCTTGGATTCTAGGGCTGGGCATGCAGCATGGTCGTTAAGCCGTGCAAGTCTGGCCTGGCCCCGCCCACCGCCCCACCTACACTTGCCCCATGGCCAAGGACAAGACCCACTTCAGCTGCAGCGACTGCGGCGGCACCACCCCCAAGTGGCTGGGCAAATGCCCGCATTGCGGCGCCTGGAACTCGCTGGTAGAAGCCGTGGCCGAACCCGCAGGCACAGGCAAAAACCGCTTTGCCGGCCGCCCAGGTTTGGCGCCCAGCGCCGAATTGCGGCCCTTGTCGCAGATTGAGGCCAGCGACTTTGAGCGCACGCCCACCGGCCATGAAGAGCTGGACCGCGTCTTGGGCGGCGGCATTGTCGAAGGCGGCGTGGTGCTCATAGGGGGCGACCCGGGCATTGGCAAGTCCACCTTGCTCTTGCAGGCCCTCGATTCGTTGCAGCGCCAAGGCCAGAAGACGCTGTACATCACGGGTGAAGAAAGCGGCGCCCAGGTGGCGCTGCGGGCCAGGCGCCTGGGGCTGGACGGCTCCATGGTGCAGGTGCTGGCCGAAACCCAGCTTGAAAAAATGTTGGCCGTGCTGCAATCGGCTCAGCCCACTGTGGCGGTGATTGATTCCATTCAAACCGTGTACTCCGACCAGCTCACCTCGGCCCCCGGCTCGGTGGCGCAGGTGCGTGAATGCGCGGCCCACCTCACGCGCGCGGCCAAGAGCGATGGCGTGAGCATCATCCTGGTCGGCCACGTCACCAAGGAGGGCGCGCTGGCCGGCCCGCGCGTGCTCGAGCACATGGTGGACACGGTGCTGTACTTTGAGGGCGACACGCATTCGAGCTTTCGCCTGGTGCGCGCCATCAAGAACCGCTTTGGCGCGGTCAACGAGATTGGCGTGTTCGCCATGACTGAAAAAGGCCTCAAAGGCGTGAGCAACCCCAGCGCCATTTTTCTGTCGCAACACGCCGAGCCCGTGCCCGGCAGCTGCGTGATGGTCACGCTCGAAGGCACGCGCCCGCTGCTGGTGGAAATCCAGGCTCTGGTTGACTCTGGCGGCCCCAGCCCCAGGCGCTTGTCGGTGGGCCTGGACCGCGACCGCCTGGCCATGCTGCTGGCCGTGCTGCACCGCCACGCGGGCGTGGCCTGCTCGGACCAAGACGTGTTTGTCAACGCCGTGGGCGGCGTGCGCATCACCGAGCCGGCGGCCGACCTGGCCGTGATGCTGGCCATTGCATCGAGCTTGCGCGGTCGCGCCCTGCCCAAAGGCTTTTTGGCCTTTGGCGAGGTGGGCCTGGCCGGCGAAGTGCGGCCCGCCCCCCGCGGCCAAGAACGCCTCAAAGAAGCCGCCAAGCTGGGCTTTTCAGTGGCCGTGGTGCCCAAGGCCAACGCCCCCAAAAAACCCATAGAAGGCTTGAGCATCCACGCCGTGGAGCGCGTGGAGCAAGCCCTCGAGGTGTTCCGCACGTTGGCCTGACCCCAGATTGAATTGGGGTCAGATACAGATTAATTCGGCCTGCCACCTTGGGCAGGCGATCAACGGGCTTTCAACAAAGCTTCCACTTCCAGCAACATAAATTCGTTGTCGTCCGCGCGGTTGGGATCGCGCGAGGAGGAAAACGGCAGGTTGTTGTCATTGCCCACAATGATGTGGCGCTCGTCCACGATGTCCACGTTCTCAATCGTGAAGAAGGGGAAGGTGTACACGCCGCCGTTCAAGGGCTTGCGGGCCTTTTTCTGCGGGTCCTGGATGTTCATCAGGTCGATGTAGGCGATTTTGCGCACCGCTGCGTTCACGTTGGCATCGCTCATCTCGATCTTGACCACGCGCTTGAACTTGGCCAGGTCGTGAAAGCAATTGGGCGCTGGTTGGGTGTCTGGGCAGGCGCGGTCGGCCGTGCCTTCGCCGTTGTCGCGCTCAATCACCAAGGCCGTGGTGGCGTCAATCATGTTGAAGTCGCCAATGGCGGTGGCGCCCGGTGACAGCACGTACTTCCAGTGGCGGCCGGTCCACTTCTCGTCGGCCACCGAAAACTCCAGCACCCGCAGCACCAGTTGGCCGTCTTGCTTTTCCCAGTCGCGTGCGGCGGCGTCCCAGAGTGGGCCTTCGAGCATGCCGTAAAGAAAGCGACCGTCTTTGGAGGCGGCCAGGCCTTCAAAGCCGCGTGAACGGCCGAGGTTCACACCGGCTGCCGCGCTTTGGCCGGGGTTGGGCGTGACCACCATGTAGTGGTCGGGCGACATCACCAGCTTGCCGTCGGCTTGGGTTTCAAACACCGCCTCCACCCGGCCGTCCATGTTGGCGCGTATCAGGTAGGGGCCAAATTCATCGCCAATCCAGAACTTGCCGTTGATGATTTGAAAGCCTTCCAGGTCAAAGTCAGACCCTGTCAGGTAGCGCTTGTTGCTGCCCTCGTGGACGATGCGAAACGGAACTTTTTTGTCGGGGTCGTGCAAGAACACGGTCTTTGCCCTGTGGATGCGGCCGCTGTCCCAGTCGATTTTGTAGTGCGACAAAAACAGCGCGGCATCGGGCGAGTTGGCCTTGGAGCCAAAGCCGTTGTCGGTGAGCACCCAGTAGGTGCCGTCGGGCATTTTTTTGATGCCCGAGTGACCCTGCACCGGCTGGCCTTTGAAGGGCAAGCGCACGCCTGTGCCCCGGCCTGCCGAGCGGCCTTCAAAGCTGCCTATCACCTCGTTGCGCACCATGGCGTTGGTGAACTTGCCCGAAACGCGCAAGTCAGCGGGGACGTCGGCGGGCATGTTGATGAAAGTTTGTGCGGGCAACACGGCATGGCCGGCCAAGGTGGCAGGGAGCAGTGTTTGGGCCAGCACGCTGGCAGGCGCAGCAGCCATCAGCGCAGCGCAAAATAAGAGTGTTCGCATAGAGTCCTCTGTTCTGAATGTGAGATGAAGGTCGATGCCCAAAGGCGTGTGCAGTCTCACTT
>CANHKH010000507.1 GCA_947460165.1 Comamonadaceae bacterium | reverse complement strand
CCCTGGACACGGGCGCGGCCCTGCGCTTTGTCACCTGCGGCAGCGTGGACGACGGCAAAAGCACGCTCATTGGCCGGCTGCTGGTCGATTCACGCGCCGTGCTGCAAGACCAACTTGCCAGCGTGCAGCGCAGCGGCCAGGTGGACCTGGCCCTGCTCACCGACGGCCTGCAGGCCGAGCGCGAGCAAGGCATCACCATTGACGTGGCTTACCGCTACTTCAACACCGCCAGGCGCAAATTCATCATTGCCGATGCGCCTGGCCACGAGCAGTACACGCGCAACATGGTCACGGCCGCTTCGAGCGCCGACGCCGCCGTGGTGCTGGTGGACGCCACCAAACTCGATGGGCAGGCCGAGCTGCCCCAGTTGTTGCCCCAAACCCGCCGCCACACGCTGCTGCTCAAGCTGCTGCGCGTGCCCTTTGTGGTGTTTGCCATCAATAAATTGGACGCCGTGGCCGACCCGGCCCTGGCCTTTGCCCACATCAGCGCGTCGCTGCAGCAATTTAGCCAAGAAGCAGGCATCGCAGTGCAGGCCATCGTGCCCATCTCGGCCTTGAAGGGCCACAACGTGGTGGACGCCCAGCCCGGCTGGTGCGGCTACCAAGGTCCGACCCTGCTGGCCTTGCTTGAAGGCCTGTCCGTCGCCCCGGCCGAGTTGGACCAGGGCGCCGCTCTGCCCGTGCAGTGGGTGGAAAAATTCCACGCCAGCTCTGACACCCACCAAGGCCGGCGCGTGTTTTGGGGCCGGGTGGCCAACGGGCAGTTTGCGCCCGGCCAGGCCGTGACCGTGCTGCCCAGCGGCCACACCGCAGTGGTGGCCGAGGTGCTGGACCACGTGCGCCGGCCGCGCCCCATTCAAGCGGGCCACAGCGCTGGCGTGATTTTGGACCGCGAGCTCGACGTGTCCCGGGGCGACACCCTGGTGGCCAGCGAGGCCGCGGCCGTGCTGCAGCGCAGCATTCGCGCCACCCTGGCCTGGATGGACGACGAGCCCTTGGTGCCCGGCCGCCTTTATTGGGCCTTGCACGGTCACCGCTGGGTCAAGGCCCGGGTCACACGCATCGTGCACCAGCTCGATATCCACACCTTGCAGACGCACGAGGCCGCCCAACTGGCCCCCAACGCCATGGGCCTGGTGGAGCTGACTCTGCAAGAGGCGCTGCCGGTGCGTGGCTACGCCCAATCACGCGTGCTGGGGTCCATGGTGCTGGTCGACACGGCCAGCCACAAGACCTCGGCCGCAGTGTTGATTGAAACACCCTAAAATTCACGTTTTCCAACCGCTTCACTCGACTCAACATGACCCACGTCGTCTCTGACTCCTGTATCCGCTGCAAGTACACCGATTGCGTGGACGTGTGCCCCGTGGACTGCTTCCGCGAAGGCCCCAACATGTTGGTCATCGACCCGGACGAGTGCATAGACTGCGCTGTCTGCATCCCCGAATGCCCCGTCAACGCCATTTACGCCGAAGAAGACCTGCCAGCCGGCCAGGAAAAATTCATCAAGCTCAATGTCGAATTGGCCAGGCTGTCCTCCTGGAAAAGCATCACCAAGCGCAAGGCCCCGCTGCCCGATGCCGACGACTGGAAAGACAAAACCGACAAGCTCGACGAGCTGGTTCGCTGATCATTTGTTTGCCCGTGGGTCTGGCCCGCGGGCCTGAAAGCTCCCATGGAACCGCAACTCAATCAAGAAGTGATCAACACCGCCCACGAGCATGAAGGCCCCATAGAGACCGACGCAGTCATCATTGGCGCCGGCCCCGTGGGCTTGTTCCAGGTGTTCGAGCTGGGCTTGCTGGAAATCAAGGCCCACGTCATTGACTCGCTGGCCTACCCTGGCGGCCAGCCCATTGAGCTGTACCCCGACAAGCCCATTTACGACATTCCGGCCATTCCGGTGTGCACGGGCAAAGAGCTGACAGACGCGCTGCTCAAGCAAATTGAGCCCTTTGGTGCGACTTTTCACCTGGGTCAAACCGTTAACACCGTGCAAAAGCAGGACGACGGGCGCTTTTTCGTCGAGACCTCCAAGGGCACACGGTTTTTGACCAAAACCATCTTCATCGCCGCCGGTGTGGGCGCTTTTGAGCCGCGCACGCTCAAAGTCGATGGTCTGGACCAGTTTCAAGACTCGCAGCTGTTTTACCGTGTCAAAAACCCGGCCGACTTTGCAGGCAAAAACCTCATGGTGGTCGGTGGCGGCGACTCGGCACTGGACTGGGCGCTGAACTTTGTGGCGGACGGCCCGAACAAGGCCGAAAGCGTGATCTTGGTGCACAGGCGCGACGGCTTCAAGGCGGCGCCCGCCAACGTGGCCAAGATGAAAGAGCTGTGCGAAGCCTATGAAATGCAGTTCATCGTGGGCCAGGTCACCGGCTACGAAGAGCGGGACGGCCGGCTGGTGGGCGCCAAGGTGACAGGCGGCGACGGCGTCACCCGCGTGGTGCCGCTGGACGTGATGCTGGTGTTTTTTGGCCTGTCCCCCAAGCTCGGGCCCATTGCCGAGTGGCAACTGCAGATTGAGCGCAAGCAGTTGGTGGTGGACACTGAAAAGTTCTCCACCAGCATCCCAGGCATTTTTGCGGTCGGCGACATCAACACCTACCCCGGCAAGAAAAAGCTCATTCTCTCGGGCTTTCATGAATGCGCGCTGGCCGCTTTTGGCGCGGCCTCGCTGATCTTTCCGGAAAAAGGCAAGATTCACCTGCAGTACACCACCACCAGCCCCAAGCTGCACAAGGTGTTGGGCGTGGAGTCGCCGGTGTTCGACTGAGCATGTGATTTACTCCCTCCCCCTCTGGGGGAGGGTTGGGGTGGGGGCATCGCGCAGCACCACTTTTTCCTCACGCGTGCCCCCCTCCCCAGCCCTCCCCCCAAAGGGTGGAGGGAGCAAGGCACAAGCCCCAGATTTGCTCCCTCCCCCTCTGGGGGAGGGTTGCGGTGGGGGCATCGCGCAGCACCACTGTTTCCTCACACGTGCCCCCCTCCCCAGCCCTCCCCCCAAAGGGTGGAGGGAGCAAGGCACAAGCCCCAGATTTACTCCCTCCGCCTCTGGGGG
>CANHKH010000506.1 GCA_947460165.1 Comamonadaceae bacterium | reverse complement strand
GTCTGGGAAGAGCTGGTGCCCAAGGAAAAGAACATCTTGGTGCACGAGGGCCAGGTGGTCAACAAGGGCGAGTCCATCGTCGACGGCCCGGCCGACCCGCAAGACATTTTGCGTTTGTTGGGCATGGAAGAGCTGGCGCGCTACATCGTTGACGAAGTGCAAGACGTGTACCGCTTGCAAGGCGTGAAGATCAACGACAAGCACATCGAGGTGATCGTTCGCCAGATGCTGCGCCGCGTGGTGGTCGAGAACCCGGGCGACTCCACCTACATCGCTGGCGAGCAAGTCGAGCGTTCGGCCCTGCTGGACACCAACGACCTGCTGCGTGGCGAGGGCAAGCTGCCCGCCACCTTCAGCAACTTGCTCTTGGGCATCACCAAGGCGTCGCTGTCCACCGACTCCTTCATCTCTGCGGCGTCCTTCCAGGAAACCACGCGCGTGCTGACCGAGGCGGCCATCATGGGCAAGCGCGACGAGCTGCGCGGCTTGAAGGAGAACGTCATCGTCGGTCGCCTGATTCCCGCAGGCACGGGCATGGCTTACCACGAAGCCCGCAAAGCCAAAGAGTCCATGGACGACGCAGAGCGCCGTGCGATTGCTGACGCGGAGGCCGCCGAGCTGCTCGAAGCCACTGAAACCGGCGAAGGCGCCGAGACCACGGCCTCCTGAGCCCACGCAGCTTCAGGGCAGACCACTGACTGACACCGGTGGTTGGGCCTCTTGGCTTGAAAAGCCCCGCGTTCTTGGCACAAGACGCGGGGCTTTTTTTCGCCCTGAAGAGGCTGGTGATCTGAGCCTAAACCCGGCAGTTGGCCGCTTGCTTCCGCTGGAAAAATATTTTGAATCAGACACTTGCGCCCACGACGATCTTCACCTCATGGGTGAAAGCGCTGCACGGCCGCAGGTCTGCCGCTTCAGGCCTCTGGCGTTGTTGCTCGCACCCCCCGGACAGGCAGTCCGGGGGGCACTCGCGCCTAGCCACAGACCTGCTTCGTCAGCCCCTCGGCCGCGCCCAACTGCCGGATTTAGGTTGAATGGTCAAATGCCCAAAGCTTGATAACATTGCAAATGCTTATGAAATCCATCCCTGCCCCTGGCCCGGACGCCATCCCTGATGAGGGCGTTCCCATGTCGGTGAAGATCCGCGAGCGCATTCAACACGCCCGCAAACGCTTCAACGCGAACGACAACATTGCCGACTTCATTGAACCTGGCGACATGGAGCGCTTGCTCGATGAGGTCGAGGTCAAGATGCAAGGTGTGCTCGAAAGCATGGTCATAGACACTGTCAATGACCACAACACCAACGACACAGCGCGACGCGTGGCCAAGATGTACCTCAACGAGGTGTTCAAAGGCCGTTACGTGCAGCCGCCGCCCATCACTGAGTTTCCCAATGCCGAGCATTTGAACGAGCTGATGATCGTTGGGCCCATTCGGGTGCGCAGCGCCTGCTCACACCACTTTTGCCCGGTGATCGGCCAGGTCTGGATTGGCGTGATGCCCAATGAGCGCACCAACGTGATTGGCCTGTCCAAGTACGCCAGGCTGGCCGAGTGGGTGATGGGTCGGCCGCAAATTCAAGAAGAAGCGGTGGTCATGCTGGCCGATTTGATCCAAGAAAAAACCCAGCCCGACGGCTTGGCCATCGTGATGGAGGCCAGCCACTTTTGCATGGGCTGGCGCGGCGTCAAGGACCTGGACAGCAAAATGATCAACTCCGTCATGCGCGGTGTGTTTCTCAAAGACCCCAATTTGCGCCGTGAATTTCTCGCACTGATTCCCAAGCGCTCGGCCGAATAATTCCCCGGAGCCGCCCCTGTGGCGGCTGTTTTTCTCCTCTTTTGGTTTGCAGGCACCCCCCATGTTGGTTCGTTTGATTTATGCCAGCCGCGCGGTCGACCCCCAGTCTGCCCAGGCCACTGAAGACATCTTGGCCAGCTCGCGCAGCCACAACCCGGCCAGCGGCATCACGGGCATTCTTTGCTACGGCAATGGTATTTTTTTGCAAGCGCTCGAAGGCGGCCGCACGCCCATCAATGAGCTGTACGGCCATATTCAGCGCGATGCGCGCCACAAAGATGTGGTGCTGCTGAGCTATGGCGAGATTGAAGAGCGCAGCTTTGGCAGCTGGACCATGGGGATGGTGAACCTGGCCAAGCTCAACACCTCCATTGTGCTGAAGTACTCTGAAAAGCCCGAGCTCGATCCCTATGCCGTGTCGGGTTCGGTGGCGCTGGCGCTGCTGCAAGAGCTGATGGCCACCGCCTCCATCATGGGCCGCGCCTGACGCGGCCAGCCATGCCTCGACTGATTGCGGGCTGCGATTTCTCCAGCAGCCCCAGCCGCCGCAAAACCATTGTGTTTGCCACCGGCACGCTGGACCGTTCGCGGGTGCAGCTGAGCAGCCTGGAGCGCTTGCCCAGCCTGGATGATTTTTCTGCCTGGCTGTCTCGGGATCGGTCTTGGGTGTGCGGCTTTGACCTGCCGTTTGGCTTGCCCCGTGAACTGGTCAGCGCCTTGGCTTGGCCCACGGATTGGGCAGACTGCATGCGCCACTACGCGGGCTTGTCGCGAGAGCAAATTCGCGCCGCCTTTGCCCACTTTTGCAACAGCCGCCCGGTGGGTGGCAAGTTCGCTCACCGCGCCACCGACTGGCCTGCCGGTTCGAGCTCGTCCATGAAATGGGTCAACCCGCCTGTGGCTTACATGCTGCACGCGGGCGTGCCGCGCTTGATGCATGCAGGCGTGCACCTGCCTGGGCTGCACAGCGCTGAGCAGGCCCAAGCCGCTGCCCCGCACACCGCCCACCTGCCCGAGCGCGTGGGCCTGGAGGCTTACCCGGGCCTGTTGGCGCGCGAGCTGCTGCAGGCCAGTGGAGACGCCAAGCGCAGCTACAAAAACGACGCCAAGGCCCTGCAAACGCCTGAGCGCCTGATTGCCCGCAAAGACCTGCTCACCGCCCTGGAAAACGGCCAGACGCGCTTGGGGCTGCGCCTCAAACTCAGCCATGCCCAACGCGACATGCTGGTGGACGATGCCACGGGCGATGCGCTCGATGCCGTGCTGTGCCTGATGCAGGC
>CANHKH010000505.1 GCA_947460165.1 Comamonadaceae bacterium | reverse complement strand
TGGGGTGACCAGCTTGGTGTGCATGCCCGACACCGAACCCGTGCTCGACGAGCCTGGCCTGGTGGAAATGCTCAAGTACCGCGCCGAAAAGCTGCACCAGGCGCGCGTGTTCCCGCTGGGCGCGCTCACACGCGGCCTCAAGGGCGAGGCGCTCACTGAAATGCTGGCGCTCACCGAGTCCGGCTGCGTGGGATTCAGCCAGGCCGAGGTGGCGCTCAAAGACACCCAGGTGCTGCAGCGCGCCTTGCAATACGCCGCCAGCTTTGGCTTGACCGTGTGGCTGCGCCCGCGCGATGCCTGGCTGGGCAAGGGCGTGGCGGCCTCTGGCCCGCTGGCCACGCGCCTGGGCCTGTCGGGCGTGCCTGTGGCCTCAGAAACCGTGGCCCTGCACACCTTGTTTGAGCTGACCCGCAGCACGCGCACGCGCTTGCACATTTGCCGCGTGAGCAGCGCGGCGGGCTTGGCGCTGATTGCCCAGGCCAAGGCCGAGGGCCTGCCGGTGAGCTGCGACGTGAGCATCAACAGCTTGTTCTTGACCGACACCGACATGGGCTACTACGACAGCCGCATGCGCTTGGACCCCCCGCTGCGCCAGCAGCGCGACCGCGACGCGCTGCGACTGGGCCTGGCCTCGGGCTTGATTGACGCGCTGGTGTCTGACCACACGCCCGTCAAAGACGACGCCAAAGCCCTGCCTTTTGCCGAGGCCGAGCCCGGCGCCAGCGGCTTAGAGCTGCTTTTGAGCCTGGCCTGCAAGTGGGCAGGCGACAGCGGCCTGGGGCTGGCCCGCGCCTTGGCGGCTGTGACCAGCGCGCCCGCCCAGGTGCTGGGCAGCACCTTGGGCAGCCTGGCCGGCAGCTGCGGTCAGTTGGCCATTGGCGGGATGGCCGATGTCTGTGTGTTCGACCCCCAAGGCGCCTGGACCGTGCAGCCCCAAAGCCTGCGCAGCCAGGGCAAGCACACGCCGTTTTCAGGCTACGAGTTGCCAGCGAGCGTGCGCTACACGCTGGTGGGCGGCCACATCGCCTACGCTGCGGCGTGAGTTCACTGTGAAAGCGCTTCGCGTCGGTTTTAAGCTCTCCCGCACGCTGGTGCATGTGGCGCGCGGCTACTGGATCATTTGGCGCCACTTTCCGGCCCTGGAGGCCGAGCAGCGCGAGCGCCATGTGCAGGCCTGGGCCGCCCACATGCTGCATATTTTTGGCATTCGCCTGGTGCGGCGCGGCCATGCATTGGCCACCGGCCCGGTGCTGCTGGTGGCCAACCACATTTCTTGGCTGGACATTTTGGTGATGCACGCCTCGGGCTATTGCCGCTTTATCTCCAAGGCCGATGTGCACCGCTGGCCGCTCATAGGCACCATGGCCGCCCAGGCCGGCACGCTGTTCATTGAGCGCGAATCCCGGCGTGACGCCATGCGCGTGGTGCACCACATGGTCGAGCGCCTGCAGGCGGGCGACGTGCTGGCCGTGTTCCCCGAGGGCACCACCGGCAACGGCCACGAGCTCAAGCCCTTTCATGCCAACTTGATCCAGGCCGCCATTTCAGCGCAGGTGCCGGTGCAGCCGCTGGCGCTGCGCTTTGTGGATGGCCGCACGGGCGAGATCAGCTTAGCGCCGCGCTTTGTGGACGACGACACCTTGGTGTCTTCACTGCTCAACACCTTGGGTGCCCAAGGCCTGCAGGCCGAAGTCATCAGCGGCGAGCCCGAGCACCATGGCGGGCGAGACCGCAGGCAGTGGTCGCAGGACCTGCGCGAGGCCGTGCACCGCCTGCGTCAATCGTCCTGAACTTCAGCCAGCGCGCTGCTCACCTTGGCAGGCTTGCTGAAGGCATTGCGCAAACAGGCCTTGCGGTGTGGCCAAGGTCTGCAAAATCTCAAAATGGTTCAGGCCCTGGCCCAGGGTCAAGACCGAGCGCTTGCCCGCCGCTTGCAAGGCCTGGTGAAACACCTGGGTTTGGCGAATGAATTCGGGTGACTCTTGCGTGCCGCACAACAAGCTCACCGGGGCTTGAATATGTTGGAGGTGCCGCTGTGGGCTGAGCGCCTGCACCATTTGCGCGTCAAAGCGCACATAGCTGCTGCGCGAGGACAGGCTCACGGGCTCGAGCTCGTACATGCCGCTGCACACAGTCAGGCTGGCCACTTCGCGTGCCAGGACGGGGTCTGCTGCCAGGCAGGCCGCCAAATGGCCGCCAGAGGAGTGGCCGCACACATGCGCAGCGGCTGGGGCCGCACCTGGCATGGCTGATGCCTGGCGCGCCCTCATCCAGCGCCACGCTTGCGCGAGCTGGCTGACCAAGACAGTCAGGTCACCGTCCACCTCGGTCACGGCGGCAAAGTCGGGAATCACCACGTCCATGCCCAGCTGCAGCAGCCAGGGCACAAAAAAAGCGTAATCGCGGGCCTGCCCGTTGCGCCACGCCCCGCCGTGGATGAAAAACACCACAGTCGCCTGGGTGTGCCCGCAGGGGTACCAGTCCAGCGACTCGCTGTCATGCGGGCCGTAGGCCAAGCGCAGGCGTTGTGGCAGCTGGTCCTGGGCTTGCGCGCCAGCGGTGTTCAGGCCCTGCATGACTTCTGCCATGTTGGGTGCATGCAGCCGCTGGTCGTAGGCCACATCGAGCTGGGCCTGCGTGAGTTGTCGCCAGTCTGTCAAGTTGGCGCTCATTCGATCTTGGCGCCTGAGGCTTTGAGCGTGGTTTTGCGGCTGTCGCTCTCGCGCGCAATGTAACGCTTGAACTCTTCTGGCCCTTGGCCTGCAAAGTCATAGGCCTTGCCCTCGACCTCGCGGCGGCGAAAGTCTGGCTCGGCAATCACGGCCAAGGTGTCGCGGTGGATTTTTTGCACCGTGGCCGCAGGCGTGCTGGCGGTCGCGAACAAGCCCACCCAGACATTGGCATCGACCTCGGCAAAGCCCAGCTCGCCCACCGTGGGCACCTCGGGGTAGGCGGTGCTGCGGGTTTTGCCGCCGTAGGCGAGAGCGCGGATTTTGCCGCTGGCCAGGTGCGCCCGGGCCGACGGAATGCCCGACCAGGTCATGGGCACCTCGTTGCTCACCACCGCCATCACCGCCTGCGGAATGCC
>CANHKH010000504.1 GCA_947460165.1 Comamonadaceae bacterium | reverse complement strand
GCAGGGCCAGCAGGCCCAGGGTGTGGGTGCGTCGTGTGAAGCGGTTCATGTCATGTCTCCGGTTGTTGTGGGTGAGAAAAATCAGCTGCGGTAAGCCGAGCGCCAAGCGGGCGAGCCGCCCAGCAGCGGTGCGTCTGGGGCAGGGCCGTGGAGCTTGGCGTAGGACTCTATGGTTTTGGTCATGCGGGTCAGCAGCCAATCGGCCACCTCATTCTCGGCCTCGCCCGCTTCCAGGCGACCCAAGATGACGCGAATGGCCCGCTCTTGGCTGGCGATGGGGCCGGGGGCGAGCAAGAAATCGACCACTGCGCCCTGCCCCAGGCGTTCGCTCTCGGCCCAGAGGTAGTCGGCAATGTCGCGCTCAAAGTCTTCCAGCGTCACGCTGATGCCGCTCATGCCGCAGGAGCAACCCAGCGCAATGTGCTGGGTAGACAGCCGGTGCCACAGCGCCAACAGGCCAGCGGCCTGTTGGGCGTGCAAAGAAGCGGCCATGTGCACCTTCAAGCCTGGGCGCGCAAGGCCGCCGTGGGCTCAGCCTGGAGCTCGAGCGCGTCGTCCAGCACCACGCCGTAGAGCTGCTCGGCGGCGTGGCGGCTGACGTAGCCTTCGCGCACGTCTTCGGCCACCTTGGCCGCGTCGCGCTTGAAGGGGTGGCCAAAGCCGCCGCCGCCGCCCGAGAGCATTTTGTAGGCATCGCCGCGTTCCAAGCGCACATTGAAAATCTTGGCGTTGGGCAGGTCGGTTTGCCACTCGTTTTTGCGGCGTATGGCAATGCCGTTGCCCGCCGCTTCGCCGCCGCCGTCCAGGCCCCAGGGCTTGCAGTGCATGCGGTCAATGCGGGTGGTGACTGAAAACGGCGAGAGGGCTTGCACCACCATCTCGGCGCCCAGGCCACCCCGGAACTCGCCCGCACCGCCGCTGTCTTGGCGGATTTTGTAGCTCTCCACCAGCACCGGGTACTTGGCCTCCAACTGCTCGGTGGGGCTGTTGTGGGTGTCGCCGTCGTTGATGCACACGGTCACCGACACGCCGTCCTCGCGGCTCTTGGCGCCCCAGCCGCCGCCCAGCGGGCCTATGCCCACAATGAACAAGCGCCCGTCTTCGGGCGAGATGCCGTGAATATTGGGGAACACCAAATCGGCGTGGTGGCCGGCAATGGCGCGGTGGGGAATGGCCGGCGCCAGGGCTTTGAAGATGGTGTCAATCACCGTCATGGGAAAGGTCATCCACACCCGCATGGGGTAGGGCCGCTCGGCGCTGATGACCGTGCCCATGGGCATGATGACCTTGAGCGGGCGAAAGCTGCCGTCGTTCACCGGGTAGTCGGTGGGCGTGGTCAGGCACTTGTAGGCCACCTGCGCGCAGGCAATGCCGGTGGTAAAGCCCGAGTTGTAAAAGCCCTTGACCTGGCGGCTCACGTCCGAGAGGTCTATCTCCATCTCGTCGCCGGTGACCGTGATCTTCACGCGGATGGGTATGCGCTTGCCCACGTCCAGGCCGTCGTCGTCCATGAAGGACTCGGCCGTGTACACCCCGTCGGGGATGGTCAGGGTGTTTTGCCGCGCCAGCGCTTCAGAGGCATTCATGATCTCTTGAATGGCCGCTTGCACCGCCGGGTTGCCGTAGCGCTGCACCAGCTCCAAAAAGCGCCGCTCACCGGTGGTGATGGCGGTGATTTGGGCGCGCAAGTCGCCCAGGGCGCGCTCGGGCAGGCGCACGTTCATGGCGATGATGTCTATCAGGTCTTGGTTCACCTGGCCGGCCCGCTGGTACTTGACGATGGGGATTTGGATGCCCTCCGAAAAGATGTCGGTGGTGATTTGCCCCAGGCTGCCGCCCACGTCCAGCCAGTGCGCCATGCAGCAGGTAAAGCCAATGAGCTCGCCGTCCAGAAACACCGGCATGGTGAAGGTGAAGTGGTTCAGGTGGCTGCCGGTGGTGTAGGCGTCGTTGGTCACCAATATATCGCCGGGGTGGATGTTCTCGTAGCCAAAGTGCCGGATTTTGGCTTTGACGGTTTCCGACATGCCGCGTATGAACATGGGCAGGCCCAGGCCAATGGAGACGGTGTCGCCCTCTTTGGTGAACAGGCCCACCGTGAAGTCCAGCGCCTCATAAATGATGAGGTTGTAGGCCGTGCGCATGAGGTTGGTTTTCATCTCCTCGGTGACGGCAAACAGGCCATTGCGGATGATCTCGACGATGACGGGGTCCACCGCCTGCTCGGGCAGGCGCGGGGTGCTGAGGCTGTTCATGTGCGGTCGCTCCCAATGGAAATTTGCAAGTTGCCGAACGCGTCCACGCGCAGGCTGTCGCCCGGTTGCACCACGGTGGTCGACGCGTGTTCCTCCACCAAAGCCGGGCCCTCAAGCACATTGCCGCTTTTGAGCCGCTCGCGCTGGTACACCGGCGTGGCCACAAAGCCTGCCGCACTGCGAAAGTACACCGGCTTGTGGGTGCGCAGGGCAGCGGCGTCGGGTTGCTCTGCGCCTTCAGCCACCTGGTGGCGGGGCGGCTTTTCCATGCGGCCCAGCACCGTCACGCGCAGGCTCACCATGTCGGCGGCCTCTTTGGGCGCGGCCGTGCCGTAGCGCACCTTGTGCACCTCGTCAAAGTGGCGCTTGATGGCGCTGCGGTCGCGGTCTACAAAAAAGCGGTGCGCCAGGTCCACCGTCACGGCGTGCTCTTGGCCCACATAGCGCATGTCGGCGGCGCGCTCAAACACAATGTCTTGCGGGCGAATTTGCGAGGCGCTGATGGCCGCCCTGCCCTCGTCTTCCATCTCGGTGTAGATGGCCTCGATCTCGTCAAAAGACAGGCCCTCCAGGCGGCGAAACACCGAGCGCACATAGTCGTAGCGCAAGTCTGAAAACAGCATGCCGTAGGCCGAAAAATACCCTGGCGCATGCGGGATGAGCACTTGGCGTATGCCCAGCTCGCGGGCAATGGCCGAGGCGTGGAGCGGCCCTGCCCCGCCGTACACCACCATGGTGAAGCGGCCTGCGTCCAGGCCGCGCTCGGTGGTCACGGCCTTGACCGCGTGCGACATTTGCGTGACCGCAATGCGCAAAATCCCGTCGGCCGCGCGCGTG
>CANHKH010000503.1 GCA_947460165.1 Comamonadaceae bacterium | reverse complement strand
CGTCGCGCACACCCGCGTCAATGATGAGCGCACGCGCGCCACGCGCCTGAAAGCTGGTGGCCAGCAGGTCGCCAAAGTAGCCGTCGGTGCATTCGGCGGTGACGCTGGCCACCACGATGTCGCCGGGCTGAATTTGCTCGGCCGCCACATGCATCATCCAGTTGTCGCCCGGGTGCAGCAGCACGGTGACTGCCGTGCCCGAGACCTGCGCGCCCGCGTAGATGGGGCGCATGTAAGGCTTGAGCAGGCCCACGCGGCCCATGGCCTCGTGCACGGTGGCCGAGCCGAGGGCGGCCAGCGCGTCGGTGGTGGCGCGGTCAGCGCGCTGGATGTTGCGGTACACAACGCCGAGTTCGTACATGGAGATGTCCTTGAAATAAGAAAGGCTGTTTGTTTTTGTAGGAGCTGGCCTGCCGGCGATTCTTCGCGCTCAACAAGCCATGGCTGAACGGCACGATTCGCTGGCAGGCCAGCTCCTACAAAGTCAGGGTCAAAGTCAAATTCAGGCTCAGTGGCCGGCGGCTTGGAGGCGCGCGTCCAGGCGGGAGAACACCCGGCGGGTGTTGCCTTCGTAAATTTGATGCTTGTCATCCGCGCTCAGGAGGGTGCTGGCCTCGATGTAGCGCTTGGTGTCGTCGTAGTAGTGGCCGGTTTGTGGGTCTATGCCGCGCACCGCGCCAATCATCTCGGAGGCAAACAGCACGTTTTTCACCGGGATCACGGTGTTCAGCAAATCAATGCCGGGCTGGTGGTAAACGCAGGTGTCAAAGTACACGTTGTTCAGCACATGGTCGGTGAGCAAAGGCTTTTTCATCTCTTGCGCCAAGCCCCGGAAACGCCCCCAGTGGTAGGGCACGGCGCCGCCGCCGTGGGGAATCAAGAACTTGAGCGTGGGAAAGTCCTTGAACAAATCACCCTGCACCAGCTGCATAAAGGCCGTGGTGTCGGCGTTCAGGTAGTGCGCGCCCGTGGTGTGAAAGCAGGCGTTGCAGCTGGTGCTCACATGGACCATGGCGGGCAGGTCGTACTCCACCATTTTTTCGTAAATGGGGTACCAGTGCTTGTCGGTCAGCGGTGGGCTGGTCCAGTGGCCGCCTGAGGGGTCGGGGTTGAGGTTGATGCCCACCGCGCCGTACTGTTTGACGCACTTTTCCAGCTCAGCCACGCAGGTGGCCGGGTCCACCCCGGGCGACTGCGGCAGCATGGCCACGGGCACAAAGTGCTGGGGGAACAACTCGCTGACGCGGAACACCAGCTCATTGCAAATGGCCGACCAGGTGGCCGAGACATTGAAGTCGCCAATGTGGTGGGCCATGAAGCTGGCGCGCGGCGAGAACAGCGTGAGGTCGCTGCCGCGCTCGGTCATGAGCTTGAGCTGGTTGGTCTCAATGGCTTCGCGCAAATCGTCGTCGCTGATCTTGAGCTCAGAGACCTTGGGCATCACGGACGGGTCCTTGATGCCGGCAATTTGCTTGTTGCGCCAGTCTTCCAGCGCCTTGGGCGCGGTGGTGAAGTGGCCGTGGCAGTCAATGATCATGGGTGCTCCTAAATACGGGGAATCAATTCAAACAGGGCTCATGCCCTGGCGGCGCTTGGCGGCGGCGGCCTGGGGTGAGGCCATGAAGGCGAGCAGCGCGCGCGCGTCATTCAGGCGAGCCGAGCCTTGTCGCACCGCGCCTGTGAACACCGTGTCAATGGCGATGTCGGCAGGCAAGGGCCCGACGATGGCAATGCCGGGCGCGTGTATCAATTCGCTGAGCTGCTGAAAGCCCAAGGCCACCTGCCCCTGGGCCAGCAGCTGCGCCACGGGCGTGCCCGGCGGGGGCGTGAGAATTCGGCCTTTGATTTGCTCGGCAATGCCCCAACGCTCGAACAAGCGGGCCAGGGCCACGCCGCTGGGGCCGGTGGAGTAACTTAAGCTGGGCGCGGCCAGCACGGCGGCGCGCACGGCGGCTTCACTGGAAATGTCGGGCAGGGCAGCACCCGCAGGCACGGCCACCGAGGTGCCTGAGAGCACCAGGTCCACGCGCGTGCCTGGCACCAGGCAGCCGGCAGCGTCGAGCTTGGCCATGGCCTCGGCGGCCAGGATCACCAGGTCAAAGGCTTCGCCGGCTTGCACGCGGCGGGCCGCGTCCACCCCGCCCACAGACTCCATGGCAGCGGCAGCACCGCCTTGGGCCTGCCAGTCGGCCAAAAGCTCCGCCAGCAGCAAGCGGGTGGCCATGGAAGAAATGCCGCGCAAGGGGTCTGGGTGAGCGGCGTTGGGACTGGACGGAGAAGTAGTCATTGCGGGTATTGTCTGGCGCGCTCGGCGGGCGACCAAGGCGGGCAGGGCACTAGCAGTTATAGCGAAATCGCATAATACCTGCCAGGTTATTCACTGAACGGCAGGGCTTGGGCGTGCACAACGTGGGAACGCAAACCCGGGCCGCGTCCAAAGTAACTGGCGTTTGACTTTTGTGTTTGAAAATGGCGATGCCATCCTGGTGAACTACCAGGATTACCACTGAGGTGACCATGAGTTCGATGTTCAATCCCCCCCACCCCGGCCTGACCTTGAGGGACGACGTCCTGCCTGCCCTGAGCTTGCAGGTCGGCGAAGCCGCGGCCCAGCTGGGCGTCGACCGCACCACCTTGTCCAAGGTGCTCCATGGGCGAGCTGCCATCAGCCCCGCAATGGCACTGCGCATTGAGCGTTGGTTGGGGCGCGACCACGGTGGGGCTGCTGAAGTGTGGCTGGCCCAGCAGGCAGCGTACGACTTGTGGCAGGCCAGAGCTGCGGTGAAGGCGAGCAAGGTGCTGGCAGGCGTCAAGGTGCTCAAGCTTTCACCGGTCTGAGTGGCCTTGCGCGGCTCTGGTTTTGGCGCTGGCCAGCTTATTCACCAAACGGCAGGGCATGGACCTCAAACAAATTGAATACTTCGTGCGCGTGGCCGAGCTGGGCAGCTTTCCCCGGGCGGCGCTCGCGCTGGACGTGGCCCAACCCGCGCTCAGTCGGCAGGTGCGGCTGCTGGAGGTGGAGCTGCGGCAAAACCTGTTGATCCGCAACGGCCGGGGCGCGCTGCCCACCGAGGCGGGCAAGCTGTTGCTCGAGCATGG
>CANHKH010000502.1 GCA_947460165.1 Comamonadaceae bacterium | reverse complement strand
GAGTTGCCGTGTTCCAGGTAGGTGCGTTCGTAGCATTTGTAAAAAAACGCCCAGTTCTGGGGCGAGATGTCCGCGCCACGCGCCCACCTGAACTGCACGCCCGCGTCTTGCACTTTGCGGCGCTCTTGCTTGATTTTTTTGCGTTTGTCCTGGCTCAAAGAGCCCAAAAAGGCGTCAAAGTCGGCAAAGGCTTGGCCATCCGGGCCTTGGTTGCTCCAGTGAAACTGCACGGTGTGCCTGAGCATCAGCCCGGCGGCGGTGCAGGCCGCCACGTCTGCTTCTGACAAAAACAACAGGTGCAAGGACGACAGACCCTGCTGCTGGCACCAGTCGCGCAGCACCTCCACCAAACACTGCCTGGCCTGAGCGTCTTTGGCCAGCAAGCGCGGACCAGGCACGGGCGTGAAGGGCGGCGCCACCACGGCCTTGGGGTAGTAGGCCAGGCCGTGTTGCTGGTAGGCGTTGGCCCAGGCCCAGTCGAACACATACTCCCCGTAGGAATGCGTTTTGAGCTGCAGCGCGCACGCTGCCACCATCTCTTGTCCCTCCCACAGGGTGAGCCAGCGCGGCGTCCAGCCGGTCTCGGGCGTGGCGCTGCCACTGGCGTGCATGGCCGCCAGGTACTCGTGGCGCATAAAGGGATTGAGCTGGCCTGCGTCTTGGGCGGCCAGCAGGGCGTTCCAGTCTTGTGCATTCACCTCGTCCGCACGGGTCAGGACCCGGGTGACATAATTGTTTTTATTCATGTGCATGACCCCTGGGACCAGGCTTGATGGCTGGTCCCAGAGGCTGATTACGGTTGTCGATGTCGCTCAAAATTTGCATTGCCCAGTTGAATTATTGCGTTGGTGACATGGCCGGCAATGCCCGCCTCATCATCGCTGCTGCCCGCCAAGCTTACGAGGCGGGCGCCCGCTTGTTGCTGACCCCGGAATTGGCCATTTGCGGCTACGCCGCAGAAGACCTGTTCCTCAGGCCCGCGTTTGTCCAAGCCTGCGATGATGCCGTCAATGAGGTGGCCCGCGAATTGGCCGGGTTCAAAGGCCTCTATGTGGTGGTGGGCAGCCCCATGGCGGTGCCGCAAGCAGATGCCCCCTTGCTGCACAGCCGCAGTGTGCAGGTGCCGCAGCGCCTGAACGTGGCCCATGTGCTGTGTGAGGGGCGCCGGCTTCACAGCTACGCCAAGCGCGAGTTGCCCAATTACCAGGTGTTTGACGAGCGGCGCTACTTCACGCCCGGCCAGACGCCTTGCGTGTTCAGCGTGGGTGAGGGCGCAGACGCGGTGAAAGTGGGCCTGCTCATTTGCGAGGACGCGTGGTTTGAGGCGCCCGCGCAGAGCACGCGCGCGGCCGGCGCCGAGCTGTTGGCGGTCATCAATGCCTCGCCGTTTCACGCGGGCAAGGGTATGGAGCGCGAGCGCGTGATGGGCCTCAGAGCCCAGGCCAATGGCACGCCTTTGTTGTTTGCGCATTTGGTGGGCGGCCAAGACGAGGTGGTGTTTGAGGGCGCCTCTTTTGCCGTGCAGGCCTCGGGCGAGGTGGCCGGTCGGGCCGCCAGTTTTGAGGCGCAACTGTTTCAAGTGCAGGCGCTGCGCGTCGCCTCAGGGGCCTTGCAGCTGAGCGCCGAGGTGGCGGCCGAGCGCAGCTTAGAAGCTGATTTGTGGGACGCGCTGGTGCTGGGGGTGCGAGATTACCTGGGTAAAAACGGCTTTCCCGGTGCTTTGTTGGGACTGTCGGGCGGCATTGACTCTGCCTTGGTGCTGGCCATTGCGGTGGATGCGTTGGGGCCAGAGAAGGTCAGGGCGGTGATGATGCCTTCGCCCTACACGGCCGACATCTCGCTGGCTGATGCGCGCGAGATGGCCCAGCGCCGGGGTGTGCGCTACGACGAATACTCCATCGTGCCGCACTTTGAGGCTTTTCTGGGCACGCTGGCCGGCGAGTTTGAAGGCCGCGCCGTGGACGCCACCGAAGAGAACATTCAGGCCCGCATTCGGGGCGTGATCTTGATGGCGCTTTCAAATAAGTTCGGCGCCATTGTGCTGACCACAGGCAATAAAAGTGAAATGGCCACAGGTTACTGCACCTTGTATGGCGACATGGCCGGCGGCTTTGCGGTGATCAAAGACCTGCTCAAAACCATGGTGTTCAAGCTCGCGCGCTGGCGCAATGCGCACGACCCGTATGGGCGTGGCAGCCAGCCCATTCCAGAGCGCATCATCACCCGCCCGCCTTCGGCCGAGTTGCGGGCCGATCAGACCGACCAAGACAGCCTGCCCGCCTACGAGGTGCTGGACGCGATTCTTGAGCGCTACATGGAAAACGACGAAAGCACCGCAGACATCGTGGCCGCTGGTTTTGAGCCGCAGGTGGTCGAGCAGGTCACGCGCCTGATTCGCCTGAACGAGTACAAGCGCCGCCAGTCGCCCGTGGGCATCCGCGTGAGCCACCGCAGTTTTGGCAAAGATTGGCGCTACCCCATCACCAGCAAGTTCAGGGCCTGAGTCAGGGCCTTGTTGAGCCACAATCGCCTCAGTTCGTTTTGGAGAGAATTTAAATGAAGCAAATCACAGCCATCGTCAAACCTTTCAAGCTCGAAGAAGTGCGTGAGGCCTTGGCCGAATGCGGCGTGACGGGACTGACGGTCACCGAGGTTAAGGGCTTTGGCCGGCAAAAAGGCCACACCGAGCTCTACCGCGGCGCGGAATACGTGGTGGATTTTTTGCCCAAGGTCAAGGTGGAAGTGGTGGTCATGAACGAAGACGTGGACCGCTGCGTGGACGCCATCATCAAGGCCGCACGCACGGGCAAAATTGGCGACGGCAAGATTTTTGTGACCGATGTCGAGCGCGTGGTGCGCATACGCACGGGCGAGCAAGACGCCTCGGCCGTTTAAGCTGTCGCTTAAATTTGGTCCATCCGGTCTGAATGGCTGAGCCCCGCGGACTGCACCAGTACACGCAGCAAGTCCTGGGGTTTGTCAGACACCTGGACCAGGTCCGACTGCCACTCGCCCATGAAGCCTTGGGCCGTGCTGTGCGCTAAAAACGCCAGCAAGTGGTCGTAGTAGCCGGCCAGGTTGAGCAGGCCCACGGGTTTGTTGTG
>CANHKH010000501.1 GCA_947460165.1 Comamonadaceae bacterium | reverse complement strand
GGCCTGCGGCCTGGTGCAGCGGGTGCTCAAGCCCGAGGCCTTTGAAGCCGAGCTCGCCGCTTTGGCCCAAACGCTGGCCGCCAACGCCCCCCTGAGCATGCGAGCGAGCAAGCAGGCCCTGCGGGCCATGCAGGCCAGCCCTGCCAGCGACCAGGCTTGCTACCAACACATGGCCGACTGCCTCAACAGCCATGACAGCCGCGAAGCCATGACCGCCTTCCGGGAAAAACGCACGCCGGTGTTCACAGGGCGTTGATGGGATGAAACAGGCGCCAGCCCTGGCGCTGGCCATCACAAGCAGCGCCAAGCTAGACCGGTCACAGCCCCCTGCCGCATCCAGCCGCTGCGCACACCCTGCCCTGCTCAGGCGGCTGAACATTGCCACAGCGCAGCTGAGCTGTTTGGGGGCGGCCGACCCAGCCCGAGCCAGCCCCCACTTCCACCAAAGACGGGGCTTGGCGGGCCTGTGCCCGCACAGCCTCCTTAAAATAAGTAAAAAAACCCCAACATGTCAGACCCAACCGCCTCCCCTCCCCCGGCCAGCCGCCCACGCAGTGCTGCAGGCACGCCTCGTCTCACGCGCGAGGACTGGCTGGACGCGGCCTTTGTGGCGGTGGTCGAAGCCGGCTTTGACCAGGCACGCGTGCTGCTGCTGGCCGAGCGCTTGGGCGTGACGCGGGGCAGCTTTTACTGGCACTTCAAAGACCATGCGGACTTGATCCAGGCCTTGCTGACCCGTTGGCAGGCGCTGGAGCAAGCCACCCATGAGCGCCTGCGGCAAAGCGACAGCGCAGACCCCCACGCGGACTTGGTGCACCTGCTGGAGGCGGCGCTCACACACGCCGGCCCCAAGCTGGAGAACGTGCGTTTTGAGCTGGCTTTGCGCGATTTAGGCCGGCGCGATGCGGCCGTGGCCACCCTGCTGGCCGAGATCGACAGCCAGCGCATGGACTTGTTCACGCACAAGTTCCATCGCCTCACCGCAGATGCGCTGCGGGCGCGCGAGCTGGCGGCCTTGTTTTACCTGGCCATCACGGGCAGCAACCAGGCGCTGAGCAGGCCCAACACGTCTGAGGCGGTCAAGGCTTACATCACTGCGGTGATCACGCGGCACGTGATTGGGCAGGCTGCGGTCAAGCCGCCCGCTTAACTGGCTTGCCAGCTCAAGCTGCCCGCTCAATGGGAGGCTGGCTCAAGCTGGTGGGCCGTGCGGGCCAGTGCCCAGCACCGTGCCCGGCCTGGCCGACTTTCTGAGCGGGTAGCTGATTTGCGTGAGCCAGTGTTCCTGGCCGTGCTGCCTGTCGTCCTGCAGGCCGTAAGCCGCAGGGTAGCGGCGCGACAAGTGGGCGGTGCCAAACAAGATGTCCCACACAAAGAGCAAATTGCCGTAGTTGCCGCTGTAGTGGCCCACGCCGTCGCCTTGCACCAGGGCGTGGTGCGCAAAATGCGTGGCGGGCGTAGAGATGGTGCGTTCCAGCACCCAGGCCAGGGGCCGCAGCGCAGGCCGCTGGTACAAAAACTGGTCCCAACGCACGGACGAATGGGCGCTGATGATGACAGACACCTTGAGCGCCGAATACGCCACATAGACCCAGCCAAAGCCCATGAACAACAACACGCCTGACAGCCACAGGCCGGGCATCATGGCGTAGTAAAAAATATTGTTCCGGTAGACCACGCGCACGCTCATGTAGGCGGCCGAGTGGTGGGCGCGGTGCAGCGGCCACATGGCACTGGTGTGGCTCAGGCGGTGCCAGAGGTACTGGGTCAAATCGTCGGCCACCAGCAGCACCAGCAGCATTTGCCACCAGGCCCAATCGCCCCAAGCACCCCGCTGGGCGGGCATGTAGCGCTCGCACAAAGCCATGGAAGCGGTGAGCACCAGGCCAGAGATGACGGGCAGCAGCAGCGCCATGGCGATGTCCAGCTTCAGGTCGCCTTTGGAAGCTTCTTTGGGGAACAAGAGGCCACGCGCCCATTCGGCCAGCGCAAAGCCCAGCATCACGCCGCTGACCACCAAGATTTGCAGCAGTTGCTGATCGCCGTTCATCTCAGCGGCTCTTTCCTGTGACAAAGCGCCAAGCCGACTCCAGCAAGCGGCCGTAAGGCGGGCTCACCAAACTCATGCCGTGCCACCTCGATTGCACAAAGATGGGCTTGAGGTGGCTGAAGGCTTCAAAGCCGCGCTGGCCGTGGTGCGCGCCCTGCCCGCTCGCGCCCACGCCGCCAAAGGGCTGGTGCAGCTGGCTGACATGCAGCAGGCAGTCGTTGACCGACACCCCGCCAGAGACAGTGCGCTTGAGCGTGTCTTCCAGCAGACTTTTGTCCTCGCCAAACCAATACAAGGCCAGCGGCCGCTCGCCAGCGTTCACCACCTCAATGGCCTGCACATAGTCGTCATAGGGCACGATGGGCAAGATGGGGCCAAAAATTTCTTCTTTCATGAGGCGCATGGCCGCCGTGGTGCCGGTGACCAGGGCGGGCGCCATTTTGGGGCTGGCCGCGTCAAAGCTTTCTTGCGCCGGGTTGATGGTGTGCACCTGGGCGCCCAGGGCGCGTGCGTCGTCCAGCAGCGCGTGCAGCCGCCCCAGGTGGCGGGGGCTGATGATGCTGCAGTAATCGGGGTTGTGGGCCAAGCTGGGGTACATGCGCGCCATGGCTTGCTCCAGCGCCCGGCACAGTGCGGGGATTTGGGCGCGGGGGGCCAGCACGTAATCGGGGGCAATGCAGGTTTGCCCAGCGTTGAGCAGCTTGCCCCAGGCCAGGCGCTCGGCCGCGCGTTCCAAGTTGCAGTCTGGCGCCACCAGCACCGGCGACTTGCCGCCCAGCTCCAGCGTCAAGGGCGTCAAGTTGGGCGCAGCGGCAGCGGCCACTTTGCGGCCCACGGTGGTAGAGCCGGTAAAAATCAAGTGGTCAAAGGGCAAGGCGCTGAAGCGGGCCGCCAGCTCGGCGTCGCCCGGCACCACCACCAGCTCGGTGGCGTCAAAGGCTTGGGCCACCAAGCGCTGCAGCAAGGCGCTAAAGCGGGGCGTGAGCTCAGAGGGCTTGATCATCACCCGGTTGCCCGCCGCCAGCGCGTCTATGGTGGGCGCCATGCTCAGGTC
>CANHKH010000500.1 GCA_947460165.1 Comamonadaceae bacterium | reverse complement strand
GGTGGCTGTCTGTGGCAGTGGTGGCTTGGCGGGGCATGGCTTGCAGGCTGACAGCTGGGCAGATGCCGCGCTCAGAACGCGTCCTGCAGCAGTTGCAGGTAGTCGGCCTGGGACACGGCACGGGGGGTGGTTTTGTGGGCGTTGTCCTCCAGGGCCTGTGCGGCCACGGACGCCAGCGCCTCATGCGCCACGCCCAAGTGTTGAAGTTGGGTGGGCAGGCCAAGGCGCCTGAGGAGCTCCATCAAGGCTTGGCGGGGGCAGGTGTCGACTGTCCAGCCGGCTTGGCGGGTCAGGGCCAGCCATTTGTCGCCCAAGGCCGGGCGGTTGAAGGCCAGCACATGCGGCAGCAAGATGGCATTCAACGTGCCATGGTGAAAGCCGAGTGCGCCCAAGGGGTGGGAGAGCGCGTGTACCGCGCCCAAGCCTTTTTGGAAGCTGATGGCGCCTTCGAGCGAGCCCATCATCATGTTCCAGCGGGCATCCCGGTCATGCCCCTGGTGCACGGCGCGTTCTATGTGGGCAAAGACGCGCTGCATGCCGTCCAGCGAAATGGCGTCGGCGGGCGGGTTGACCACGGGCGAGCAAAAGGTTTCTATGCAGTGCGACAGCGCATCCATTCCGGTGCTGGCCGTGATGCCAGGCGGCAAGCCCAGGGTGAGCTCGGGGTCGCAAATGGCGGCGCTCACCAGGTCGGGGCAGCGCACGCCTGCCTTGATGCCGTTGTCAAACACGATGACTGCCGAGCGACCCACCTCGCTGCCTGTGCCAGCCGTGGTGGGCATGAGCACCAAGGGCGGCGTGGCGCCTATGCGCTTGGCTTGGGGGTGGCGGTTGCAGTAGTCCCACAGCGGCGCGGGGTGGGTGGCCAACACGGCGATGGCCTTGGCCAGGTCCAGCACGGCGCCGCCGCCCACGCCCACCACGCCGTCGCAGCCTAAGTCTTTGAAGCGCTGGGCACCCGCCAGTGCAGCCGCTTCCGTGGGGTTGAGCGGCACCTCGGTGAACACCGCCAGTCGGCTGTGGGCGGGCAGGTGTTCGGTGGCTTGGGCAAACACACCAGCGGCCATCACGCCCTGGTCGGTCACCAGCAAAGGCCGCTGCACACCTTCAGAGGCCAGCAGCTGGGGCAGCTGGCGGCGCATGCCGTGGTCAAAGTGCACGGTGGTGAGGAACTGCAGCACGCTCATGGCTTGGGCTTTCCGCCCAGAGCAGGCTGGCACACGGGCAGGGCGCCGCTGCAGGGGCGGCGGCAGGGTTGGGCTGCATCAATATCTGGAAAATACATGGGGAATAAAAGTGGGCCGCCAGGCCTCAAGTGATTTGCACCAGCTGCTTGCCAAAGTGGGCGCCCTGGAGCATTTGAATAAAAGCTTGCGGTGCGTTTTCCAGCCCGTGGGTGAGGGTTTCGCGGTGCTTCAGGTGGCCGGCTGCGTAGGCGGCCAGCAGGGCTTGGTTGGCCGCCTCAAACTGGTCGCGGTGGTCTGACAGCACAAAGCCGCGCAGCGTGATGCGGCGGTTGAAGACCTCGCGCAAGTGCTTCACGCCGTAGGGCTGGTCGGCGTTGTACTGCGAGACCAAGCCGCACAGGGGGATGCGGCCAAAGTGGTTGACCAGCGGCAGCACCGCGTCCAGGATGGGGCCGCCCACGTTGTCAAAGTACACGTCCACGCCTTGGGGCAGGGCTAGTCGCAAGGCCTCGTTGAAGTTGGCGGCCTTGTAGTCCACGCACTCGTCAAAGCCGTAGGCTTGCTTGACCTGCGCGCACTTGGCCTCGCCGCCAGCAATGCCCACGGCCCGGCAGCCCAGGTGGCGGGCGAGCTGACCCACCACCCCGCCCACCGCGCCCGAGGCGGCCGACACCAGCACGGTCTCGCCCGGCTTGGGCTGGCCAAACAGCATCAGCCCCACCCAGGCGGTGACGCCGGTGGAACCCAGCGCGCCCAGGTAGGCCGAGGCGGGCGCCAACGTGGTGTCTATGGCCTGTAGCTCGCCGGCTTGGGCCACGCTGAAGTCTTGCCAGCCCAGCCGGCCCACCACCCAGTCGCCCTCGCGAAAGCCGCTGGCGCGGCTGGCCACCACCTGGCCGGCGGTGCGCCCCACCAGCACCTCGCCCATGCGCATCACGGGTGCGTAGGAGTCGACCGCCTCCATGCGCATGCGGATGTACGGGTCCACCGACAGCACATGGTTGCGCACCAGCACCTGGCCCTGGGTGGGCTCGGGCACGGGCGAAGTGAGCAGCTCAAAGCAAGCCGGGGTGGGCAGGCCTTGCGGCCGCGCTTTGAACACAATTTGGCGGTTCAGGGTGGGCAAAGTGGCCATGGCTTAGACCGAGATGTTGGCGTCGCGCACCAGTTTTTGCAGCAGCTCGCGCTGGCTGTTCAGCCAGGCCGAGAACTCGGCCGTGCTGTTGCCCACGGGCACCATGCCCAGGGGCGCCACGGTCGCTGCAAAGGCCGGGTCGCTGGTGACCTTGGCAATGGCCGCTTGCATGCGGCGCATGGGTTCGTCTGGCGTGCCGTTGGCCGCAAACAGGCCAAACCAGTCGTCCATGTCGTAGCCGGGGAAGCCGCGTTCGGCCATGGTCGGCACCTCGGGGTAGGCGGCGTTGCGGCTGGCGCTGGTCACGGCCAGCATGCGCGCCCGGCTCAAGGTGCCTCGGGCGGTGGAGGTGGTGATGAGTCCCGCGTCAATTTGCCCGCCCATGAGGTCGCGAGCGGCATCGGCGCCGCCCCGGTAGGGCGTGTGCACCAGCTTGATGCCTGCGCGCTGCTGCAGCAAGGCCATGGCCAGGTGGGCCATGCCGCCCGCAGGCGGTGTGCCCACGGACACGCTGCCGGGCTTGCTGCGCACGAATTGCAAAAACTCTTCAAAGTTTTTGGCCGGGAAGTCTTGGCGCACCAGCAGGGCCTGGGGAGCGCGCACGGCCATGGTCACGGGGACAAAGGCGGCGCGGTAATCAAAGGGCAGGTCTTTGATGAGCACCGGGTTGGTCAGCTGGTTGGCCGCATCCCACAAAAAGGTGTAGCCGTCTTTGGGCGCCTGCAAGGCGGCGCTGGCGGCCAGCACGGCGTTGCCGCCGGTGCGGTTTTCAACGTTGATGCTCTG
>CANHKH010000499.1 GCA_947460165.1 Comamonadaceae bacterium | reverse complement strand
GACAAATTAGAGCCCAAGCGAGTCGGCCGCCGATTTGTGGTTGGAGTAGAGCGTGAAGCAAGATTTTTGGGAATTGAGCTAGAAGAATACATTTCCAGATGGAAAGACGGTATTCGGAAATCAGGGTTATCACAACCTTTGAAGGATTCGGTTCTTTCTAGTATTGACTACAATAGTTTTTACGGCTTGGGTGTTATTGTTATAACCATCCCAGAACAGAAGCAAATTTCGTTTGTTGGCGAAGACGTCTATTGGCGAGCTGCAGACGGCACAGAAAAGGCTAAAGGAATGAGGCAAGTCGCCGATCTCGCAGCGAAATTTTGAGGGATGGCCTGATAAACACAAGTAAAACCAAGGGCTACGGTTCAATCGGACATGAATTTCAGAGTCGGATGATCGACTGCAACGGGTCGGTACCGCCACCCCAGATGAAGGGAACGCGGTTAATGGTGGATGTCCACTAGCAGTCTGCGGAAATACCGACCCTCAAATCACTCGCGTTGTGCGATTCAAGCGGAGTGGTCGTTGCAATTTTATGACTCGAAATCCAGTTCGCGTTTGTGGCTGATTCCGAGTGGTTGTGGGGGCTTTCTTGCCTCATTTCGTCCCTTCATGCCCCCTGCAGCCTGACTTGTCCCAAGGTGCGCATGCACTCGAAGTAGTAGGCGGCCATTGTTAGCACGAACAGCTATCGGTTTTCCTCAAGCCACGCACCATGACCTTACGAATCGTCCCGACCAACTTGGCCCAGCCAAAGCACTGCTCAATGAGCTTGAGCTTTTACTGCGAGACGGTATAGCCCTTGTCGGCTCCCAGGGTGACCGATCTGTCCTCTCCAGCGGCTTGCCTGGCATCAGCCACCATGCCCTGCCAGAGGCAGCTCAATACTGGCTGGGCGGCAAGGCCACGGTCAGGCCGTCGAGTTCCTCGCTCAGGGTGATCTGGCAGCTCAGTCGGCTGCCGGGCTGGCGCGGTGAGGCGGTGAATTCCAGCATGCTCACTTCCTCAGGCGTGGCGGGGGGCAAGCGCTCAGCCCAAGGCGGCTGCACCCACACATGGCAGGTGGCGCAGGTCAGAGTGCCGCCGCAATCGGCCGCGATGCCCGCCAGCCCCGCATCGACGGCCGCCTGCATGAGGCTCTGGCCGGGTTTGCACACCAGGCTCTGCGTGGCCTGCTGGCCGTTTTTTTCAGGATGGATAAAGTGGACGGTGGGCATGGGTGGGGCGCTGTGGTCAGTGGTGTTCAGGTGCGCGCAAAGTATTCGCGGCGCTGGAAATCGTCTTTGTCTTCGGCGGCGTCGTAGCGTTCGATCTCGCTGGTCTTGACCTGCGCAAAGCAAGACACAAACGCCTCCCCCAGCCCGGCCACCAGCACCGGGTCTGCGCGCAGGGCCTCCAGCGCTTCCCCCAGGCTGGTGGGCAGGCGTTCGCCAGCGCCGCCGTAAGGAGAGTCGGTGGCACTGGGGGCGCGAAGGCGATGGGCCAGGCCGTCCAGGCCCGCATGGATTTGCGAGGCCAGGTAAAGGTAGGGGTTGGCCGCAGACTCGCCGATGCGGTTTTCAATGCGGGTGGCCGGGTCGCCGGCCTCGCCGATCACGCGCAGCATGGCGCCGCGGTTGTCACGGCCCCACAGCACCGCCTGCGGTGCCAAGGCGTTGGGCCGAAAGCGGCCAAAGCCGTTGATGGTTGGCGTGCACAGGCTGGCCATGCCGCGCGCGTGGGCCAGCAACCCGGCCAGCCAGTGCTCGCCCACGTCGGACAGGGTGTGGCCCGCGTCCATGGGCCCGGACCCGGGCGCTGGGGCGCCGCGCACCATGGCGTTGTGGCCGCTGTTGAGCTGCACCAGCGACTGGTGCAGGTGCCAACCGCTGGACATGATGTTCGCAAAGGGCGGGCGGCACACAAAGGTGGCGTGGTAGCCAGCGCGGCGCAGCGCCATGCGCACGGCATTGCGAAACAAAAACAGGTTGTCCGCCGCCGTCATGGCGTCGGTTGCGTCGAACACGGCTTCGACCTGGGAGGGGCCGATCTCCACCTCCAGCGAGGACAGCGGCAGCCCCAGCGACTGCGCCGTGTGCTGCACGATGCGCAGCGCCGGCTCGGCCATGTCGTAGCAGTCTTCGGACAGCAGCTTGTAGCCGGGGTGGATCATCTCGACCTGGGGCGGCAGCCCCGGCCAGCCCGCCGTGTGCGGGTCCAGTTGGGCCGATGCGTCGGTGATGCGGTAGATGTGGAACTCGACCTCCAGCCCGCAACGCAGGCCCAGGCCGGCGGCGGCCAGGCGGGCCAGGGCGCGCTCGAGCACACGGCGCGTGTCCAGCTCGACCGGTGTGCCGTCCAGGAAAAAGGGCTGAGCGCGCATCCAGCCGTGGCTGGGCAGCCAAGGCAGTTGGCACAGAGTGGACGGGTCGGGCAAGAGCAGCAGGTTGTTGGCCTGGCCAAAGCCGGGCAGCGCGTCCGTGCCGCCCCGCTCAAAGACCTTGAAGGCCGTGCGGTCCGAGCTGTCCTTGAGCATCAGGGTGCTGACCATGCTGATGCCCTCGCGCATGGCCTTGGCCGCGGCCTGCACGGTCAGGGCCTTGCCGCGCGCCGCGCCATGCAGGTCGCACCAGGCGATGCGCACCATCTCCAGGCCGGGCTGCTCCATGCGGGCCAGGGCGCTGGCCATGGCCTGCTCACGCGCGGGGCTGTGCAGGCCGCTGCGGTCGAGCAAGTCCCTCATGCCTGGACGGTTTCGCCGGCCTGGGCGATCCACGGTGCTTGCGCGCGCTTGGCCTGGTTCTGCTCAAGCCACCACTGCGGCCAGTGGCCGGCCGGCGCAATGCCGTCGACCGTGTCGGGGCCGCTCATCTGGCCATGCAGAGCAGCATCGCCCATGCCCGGGGGCTTGCCGCCGCTGGCCACGGTTTCTATGGCCGCCAGCAGCAGGCGGCGGTTGGCCATGATGACCTTGTCGGTGGTGCCCAGGTGTTCGCGAGTGCGGTCCTGGATGGCGCCCATGCTCTCGACCGCCCATTGGTCGTGCACATTGATGTCGTCCTCGCCCATGCCCAAAAAGGTGCTGCTGCGCTGCTCCTCGGGGTCAAAGCCCCAGCCGTTGTGCCGGCCGGTCT
>CANHKH010000498.1 GCA_947460165.1 Comamonadaceae bacterium | reverse complement strand
GTGGCCATGTCGGTCGATGCTTTGCTGGTGGTGCTGCTCGGCGGCGTGCACCAGTGGTGGGGCGCGGTCACGGGTGGGTTGCTGCTGAGTTACTTGTCTGCCGAGTTGGGCCGAGAGCTGAGCTACTGGCGCGGCCTGTTGGGGCTGGCCATCATGCTCATCATGGTGGCGGCGCCTTCTGGGCTGTTGTCGCTGCCCAGGCGGCTTCGCCAATCGCGTGTGCAGTCCAAGGTGGCCCCATGAGTGATTCAAAGTTGCAGGTGCGCGGCCTGGTGCGCCATTTTGGCGGCGTCAAAGCCGTGGACGGTGTGGACTTTGAGGTGGCCGCAGGCGAATGCGTGGCCTTGATTGGCCCCAACGGTGCGGGCAAGTCCACCTGCTTTGCCTGCATTGCGGGCCAGCAGGTGCCCACGGCTGGGCAGGTGCTGTGGCAGGGTCAATCACTCTTGGGCCTGCAGCCGCGCGAGCGTTTGGCACGCGGCGTGGCACGCACCTTTCAAGTGGCGCAAATATTTGAGGCGCTCAGCGTGCAGCACAACCTGCAGTTGGCCCTTCAAGCCAAATCGGGGCCCTGGTCAGCACTGCAGCCGCTGCACGCCTGCCACCTGCCCCAAGCTCAGGCCTTGCTGGCCCAAGCGGGCTTGCAAGCGCTGGCCGAGCACGAGGCGGCCAGCTTGCCTTATGGCGCCAAAAAGCGCTTGGAGCTGGCGCTGGCGCTGGCCGCCGGCCCCCGCTTGCTGCTGCTTGACGAGCCCGCCGCAGGCCTGGCCGGGCAAGAGCGCCACAGCCTGATGCAGTGGGTGCGCCAGCTGGCCAATGAGGGGCTGACGGTGCTCTACACCGAGCACAACATGGACGCGGTGGCTGGCATTGCCGACCGCGTGCTGGTGCTCATTGAAGGGCGGCTGGCCGCCCAAGGCAGCTTTGCACAGATTGCCCGCGACCCGGTGGTGCAGGCGCGCTACCTGGGACGCAGCGGTTTGGATTTTTTAGGCACCGAGGAGCAGCCTCATGCTTGAGGTGCGCGGCTTGCAGGCTTTCTACGGCCCGGCCCAGGCTTTGTTTGGCATTGACCTGGAGGTGCACGCCGGCGAGATGGTGGTGCTGCAAGGCCTCAATGGCGCTGGCAAGTCCACGCTGCTCAAGTCGCTCATGGGCCTGGAGGTGCGCACCCGCGGCAGCGTGCGCTGGCAAGCCCCTGGCACGGCTGCAGCGCTAGACATCTCAGCTTGGCCGGCTTACCAGCGCGCCCGCGCCGGGCTGGGTTATGTGGCCGAAGACAGGCGGCTTTTCTCGGCCCTGAGCGTGCGTGAGAACCTGCGCGTGGCCGGGGGCAGCCGCTGCGAGGCGCGCATGGCCTGGGTGCTCAAGCGCTTTGCCCTGCTCGAACCCATGCTGGACAGGCCCGCCGGCCTCATGAGCGGCGGCGAGCAACAGCTGCTGGCCATGGCCCGCACCCTCATGACCTCGCCGCGCCTCTTGCTGCTCGACGAGCCTTGCGAGGGCATTTCACCGCTGCTGGTGGAGTCCATCCGCGACGCCTTGGTGGCCTTGCGCCATGAAGGCTTGGCCCTGTTGGTGGCCGAGCAAAACCGCCTGGTGGTGCAAGCGGCCGACCGGGAGTTGCATTTGCTTGCAGGTACAGTTGAACATTTACATTGAAAGGAACATCATGGGCATGACAAGCACGGCCTCCGGCCTGAACTACGAAGACACGGTGCTCGGCACCGGCGCCATTGCCAAAGCGGGCCAGTATGTGCGGGTGCACTACACCGGCTGGTTGTATGAGAACGGCGTGGCCGGCGCCAAATTCGACTCCAGCAAAGACCGGGGCGAGCCCTTTGAATTTGCGCTGGGTGCCGGCCAAGTCATTCGCGGTTGGGACGAGGGCGTGCAAGGCATGTCCGCCGGTGGCACCCGCCGCTTGGTGATCCCGCCCGAGCTGGGCTACGGCGCGCGAGGCGCAGGCGGCGTGATCCCGCCCAACGCGACGTTGCTCTTTGAGGTGGACTTTTTAGGCGCCGAATAAGCTGCCACGGCTCCCAGCTGCCATGATCATCACCAGCCTGCTCGACACCGACCTGTACAAGTTCACCATGATGCAGGTGGTGCTGCATCAGTTTCCGGGGGCGCAGGTCGAGTACCGTTTCAAGTGCCGCAACGCGGGCGCGGCTGGCGTTTTGCCGTTGGCGCCCATGGCCAGCGAGATCCGCGAGGAAATCAAGGCCTTGTGCAGCCTGCGCTTTCAGGACGCCGAGCTGGCCTACCTGCGCTCCATGCGTTTTGTCAAAAGCGACTTTGTGGACTTTTTGGGCCTGTTTCGGCTCAATGAAAAGTACGTGCAGATCAGCGCCTTGCCCTCCGGTGAGATCGACGTGACCATACGCGGGCCTTGGCTGCACACCATCTTGTTTGAAATCCCGGTGCTGGCCATCATCAACGAGGTCTACTTTCGCCACACCCAAAAGCTGCCTGACTTTGTGCAGGGCCGCCAGCGGCTCGATGCCAAGATAGGCCAGCTCAAGGAAGGTGGCTTAGAGGCCTTGAAAATTGCGGACTACGGCACCCGCAGGCGCTATTCAGTGGCCTGGCACGAAGAGGTGCTGCGCACCCTCAATGCCCGTCTGGGCTCGGGGCCGCAAGGGCAGTTGGCGGGCACCAGCAACGTGCTGTTTGCCATGAAGCTGGGTCTGACGCCTTTGGGCACCATGGCCCACGAGTACCTGCAGGCCTGCCAGGCCCTGGGGCCGCGGCTGCGCGACAGCCAGATTTTTGGTTTTGAGTCCTGGGCCAAAGAGTACCGGGGCGACTTGGGCATTGCGCTGAGCGATGTGTACGGCATGGACGCCTTTTTGCGCGACTTTGACATGTACTTTTGCAAGCTCTTTGACGGCGCCCGCCACGACAGTGGCGACCCATTTTCTTGGGGCGAGCGCCTGATTGAGCACTACAAAAACAAGCGCGTGGACCCGCTGACCAAGACCTTGATCTTCAGCGACAGCCTGACGGTGCCCAAAACCATAGAGCTGTACCGCCAGTTCAGCGGCCGCTGCCAGCTCGCTTTTGGCATAGGCACCAACCTGACCAACGACCTGGGCTGCGAGCCGCTGCAAATCGTCATCAAGATGAC
>CANHKH010000497.1 GCA_947460165.1 Comamonadaceae bacterium | reverse complement strand
AGTACGCTGGTGCTGACTCAAGCCCAGGTGGGCAAAGCCATCAGCGTGCGGGCCAGCTTCACCGATCTGGGTGGCACGGCCGAAAGCAAAACCAGCAACGTCACGGCGGCGGTGGCCAACGTCAACGATGCAGCCACCGGCGCGGTCACCATCAGCGGCACACCCACCCTGGGCCAGACACTGACAGCGGCCAATGCAGTGGCTGACATCGACGGTATCCCCAGCACTGGCGCCGGCGCCATCGCTTACCAATGGCTGGCCGATGGAGTCACCATCACTGGCGCAAGCAGCAGCACGCTGGTGCTGACAAAAGCTCAAGTCGGCAAAGCCATCAGCGTGCGGGCCAACTACACCGATCTGAGTGGCACAGCCGAAAGCGTGACCAGCAGCGCCACGACAGCCGTGGCCCCCTTCAATAACGCAACCACCGGCACGGTCAGCCTCAGCGGCACCGCCACACAGGGCCAGACGCTGACAGCCGCCAATACATTGGCTGACCTGGACGGCATCCCGGCCACAGGCACCGGCGCCATCGCTTACCAGTGGCTGGCCGATGGCGTGGCCATCGGCGGCGCAAGCAGCAGCACTTTGGTGCTGACTCAAGCCCAAGTCGGCAAAGCCGTCAGCGTACGAGCCAGCTACACCGATCTGGGCGGCACGGCCGAGAGCAAAACCAGCAGCGCCACGGCGGCGGTGGCCAACCTCAATGACGCAGCCACCGGCGCTGTCACCCTCAGCGGGACCGCCACACAGGGCCAGACGCTGACCGCCGCCCATACCTTGGCTGATGTGGACGGCATTCCCAGCACAGGCGCCGGCGCCATCTCTTACCAGTGGCTGGCCGATGGCGTGGCCATTGGCGGCGCAAGCAGCAGCACTTTGATGCTGACTCAAGCCCAAGTGGGCAAAGCCATCAGCGTACGAGCCAGCTACACCGATCTGGGCGGCACGGCCGAGAGCAAAACCAGCAACGCCACGGCAGCTGTGGCCAACGTCAATGACGCAGCCACCGGCGCGGTCACCCTCAGCGGCACCGCCACACAGGGCCAGACACTGACAGCGGCCAATACTTTGGCTGACCTGGACGGCATCCCAACCTCTGGCATCGGCGCCATCGCATACCAGTGGTTGGCCGATGGCGTGGCCATTGGCAGCGCAAGCAGCAGCACTTTGGTGCTGACACAAGCTCAAGTCGGCAAAGCCATCAGCGTGCGGGCCAGTTACACCGACCTGCAGGGTACTGCTGAGAGCGTGACGAGCAGCGCCACTGCCGCTGTGGCCAATATCAAAGATATCGACGTACCCACCGCATCGACCTTCAGCCCAGCCGATGAGGCCACGGCGGTGGCCATTGGTGCGAATGTGGTGGTGACCTTCAGCGAGGCCGTTCTGCGCGGTGCGGGCAGCATTCTTTTGAAGAAGACCGATGGCACCACAGTGGCGACCTACACCCAGGCCAGCACCGAGGTCACGGTTTCAGGCAGCACGCTGACCATCAACCCAGCCAGCGACCTGGCCTACGGCACAGGCTACAAGGTCGAGTTTGCAGCTGGCTCGGTGCAGGACCTGGCGGGCAACAGCTACGCCGGCACCACCAGCTACAACTTCACCACCAGCGCGGTGCCCGTGAGCAGTCAATTCGTCTCGTTCAGTGGCGTCAAGCTGACGAAAGATGTAGCCGGTGGCAAGAGCACGGTGAACCTGTCCATTTCGTTTGCTGGCTCAAGCATCGATGGCTCCAAAATTCAAGGTGCGGTGCTTGATCTGGACTACGACGTCAGCAAAGTCGCTTCTGCCACAGTGTCGGGCGGCCAGTATGGGCCGGACAATCAAAATGTTTGGGAAACGTTTGCCCACAATTTAAAAGGGGCTTCTGCCAACGGCAAGATTGCAGCGGTAGTGCATGAAGACCCCCTCAACCCTTTGGTGGTTAACGGGAAGACGATAGACGTCACCCTTGTTCTTAACCAGATCGTGGACAGTTTTCCCATTGGATTCAACAGCCAAATGGCGGAAGTTGTGACCTCGGATGGAATCAAACACCTGGTGAGCACCTCAGCTGACGTGACTGCCGTGCCAGCCCCTGCCTACAGCCTGAAAACGAGCTCTGTTTTCTGGAAGAGTCTCGCAGGGGGGACGTCCAAAGCCTTGCCTAATGTCAATTTCACAAAGACAGCCCAAACCGTCAAGTCTGATGGCAACGGCGAGGTCACTTTGGATGCGATTGAAGACCCCAAGGTCACTATTTCGGTCGCTAAACCGGTGGCTGACTTGGAAAAAGCATCTGTTGCCGCTGCGGTGAACCTCACGGATGCCATCGCCATCCTGAAGATGATCGTGGGCCTGAACGTCAATGCGTCGGGGATTCAGACCTCGCCCTACCAAGTGGTGGCTGCGGACTACAACCGCGACGGCAGTGTTGGCTTGAGCGATGCCATTGACGTGCTCAAGTCCGTGGTCGGACTGAGTGCACCGGCGCCAAGTTGGGTCTTGCTCGATCAGTCTAAGGTCACGTCTGCGCTGTCGATGAACGACTACAACGCAGACACCAACAAGCTGAGCGCCGGCGCTTGGATGTCATCTACTTTGAGCATCGACTTGGAAAAAACCCCAGAGGTCAAACTGGTGGGTGTTCTGGCCGGCGACGTTGATGGGTCCTGGGCAGGGTAGCCGGAATCAGAGGCCTGGCCGCTGCGCATTGACCAGACCCGCACAAAGGCGCTCATAAAAAGTTGGAGTGCAAGACCCTATCGGGTCCCACGCACAGATGGAGGTGGATGAGCTTAGAGGGGGACAGGCGCAAGCCGACATTGAAAGGCCGGCCGCAAGTTCCAGAAGCTCGCTGCGATGCTGCCCAGAAGTGGCACCAACGAACCCACCCCAAACCCCAACAACGGCGATTCAGACACTGGGCCTCACATTTGCTTGGCAAGGCGCAGGTTGTCTTTGAAACGCTCGGGCACCCGCTCGTCAAAGCCCAGCGCGACGCGGCGCACCTCGGGGCTGTCTGTGGGGGGGGGGGTGACCCACACCCAGCGCGGCGGCGCGGGGCGCATCCACGGCCACCACGGTGCCGCGCACGCGGCCCAGTCCGGTGATCTCGCATTCAACGGTCTGGCCCGCGTCAACGCT
>CANHKH010000496.1 GCA_947460165.1 Comamonadaceae bacterium | reverse complement strand
TGCGCACACTGCCCCGCAGCGATGACCTGATCATCCAAAGCAACCGGCGCGACGGCAAGGTGTTTGACCTGTACCGCTTTGACTTTGTCACCGGCGATCTCCGGCTGCTGGCCACCAACCCCGCAGACGTGGCCGGGTGGCTGGTCGATGATGAGGGTGACCTGGTGGCTCGTGTGCGACGCGACGGCCAGGCCTCGCAAGTCGACACCCGTGACGCCACCGGCCAATGGCAGTCCGCCTTTCGCATCAGCTTGCAGGACACGGTGCATTTCCAAGGCCCCAGCGACAAGCCCGGTCACTGGTGGGCCTTGTCCAACCGGGGGCGTGACAAACTGGCTTTGGTGGAGTTGGACATGCGCGATGGCGCCGAGCGCGTTGTGCATGCCGATGCACGGGTGGACATCTCTGAGGTGCTCTGGAGTCCACTCCATCCTCGGCCGCTGGCAGTGAGGGTGGAGCCCGATGTGCAGCAATGGCAGGCTTGGGCGCCCGTCTGGAAGCAGGCTTTGGACCAACTGCGCGGTGTCACCCCTGCGCGGGTGAGCATTCACAGCATTTCTGACGACGAACGCTGGTTGGTGGCTTCGGTGCTTCGTCATGACTCGGGTGAGCATGTGCTTTACGACATGCAAAAGCACACTTGGATGACGCTGGCCCAACTCGGTCGCAGCCGCTGGCAAACGAAAAGTCCTTTGGCGGCGCCGCAGCCCAGGGTGTTTCAAAGCCGCGATGGGCTGGACCTGCATGGCTACCTGAGCCTGCCCGTGGGTCAGGCCCACCCCCATCCCGCCGTGGTCTATGTGCATGGCGGACCCTGGGCGCGTGACCACCACCTGTACGGTGATGCCATGCCGGTCTTTCTGGCGAACCGGGGTTACGCCGTGCTGCAGGTCAACTTCCGCGGATCTGCAGGCTATGGCAAAGCCTTCATGGAAGCGGCACGCGGCGAATTTGCTGGCAAGATGAATTCAGACCTGAGTGATGCGCTGGATGCCTTGGTGGCCCAAGGCTTGATAGATCCCAAAAGGGTGGCCATTGCAGGCGGCAGTTATGGGGGATACGCGAGCCTGGTGGGCATGACGCACACTCCCGGACGCTACCAGTGCGCCATCAGCACAGTGGGGCCCACAGACCTGTCTGATTTGCTGGAGCGAATGCCCGCTTACTGGGAGCTTGAGAAGCACCGCTGGTTTCACATGATCGGCAACCCGTCCGACCCGGCGCAGCGGGCCGACATGCAGCGCCGCTCACCGCTGCCGCTGGCCCACCAGGTGCAAGGCCCGGTTTTGCTCATGCACGGCGTGCACTATCCAAGAGTGTCTGTCAGCCAAGCCGTGCGCATGGCTGAGGCCTTGCGACTACACGGAAAGCCCGTGGAACTGGTGCTCTTTGACAAGGCCGGGCATGGCCTGCAGCGCTGGCAAGACCGCTTGCTTGAGTTTCGCAAGACCGAGGACTTTCTGGCCCGCTGCCTGGGTGGCCGATCAGCCGGGTTTGATTTTTTTGAGTTAGGAGCGTGGCTGTTTTGAAAGGCTGTCTTGCCCAAGCTTGAACATGTGTTTCATGATGCTAATGAGATGCTTTGTTGTCAAATAAGAGTCTGTGATGCGCATCACCCTGACGTTGGACGACGATGTGTTTGCTGTGCTTCGCCAGCGCTCCCAGCGCGAACGTGTCTCCTTGGGCGAGGCCACATCGCGCTATGTGCGCGAGGCCCTTCGCGCCGGCGCCCAGTTGCCTGCCGCTGCCGTCACACTGCGCAGCAAGTATTCCGTCTTGCCTGCGCGTGATGACATCATCACCACCGAGCATGTGCGCCGCCTGATGGATCAGGAGGGCATTTGACAGGCGGACCGTTCCGGCACAGTTTGCTTCTGGACATCAATGTCTGGATTGCCTTGCTCGACGATGCCCATGTTCACAACGCACAGGCTTGGTTTTGTTTCAAACCCCTCGCTCAAGATGGCCACATGCCCAAGGCTGGCGAGGTCACTTCAGCGGGCACATTTGCACCTCCCTGCGGCAGCACCTGATCCGGCAGATTACTTCAACAAAAAGTAAGGGCTCAAGGAGCGTCGTCTTGTCTTTGTAGGAGGCAGCCTGCTGGCGGTGGTTGCCAAAAACGGTCATCACCTCAGACGAACATTCGCCGGCAGGCCGGCCCCTATCAAAAACCAAGATGACCGGCTCCACAAAACCAGGCTGGCTGGGCTTGAATAACCCCCGGGCAGACCGGCTTCTACAAGATCCAGGCCGTTTCTATGGCCAACAAAAAAGGCCTCCCGTAGGAGGCCTTGGCTTTTCCCGCTGCTCAGCGGTTTACAGCTTTTGACGGCTCATGAAGTTGTCGAACTGACCTTCAGCCACGCGGAACCAAGCCACTTGGTCGCGCTGGAAAGCCTGCATGTGCTCGTACATTTTCTTGAACGCTGGGCTCTTGGCCGAGGCCTCGGCCATGAGTTCGGTGTTGGCCTTGTAGCAAGCGTCCATCACGGCCTGGGGGTAGGCCTTGAGCACAGCGCCGCCTTGAATCAGGCGCTTGAGGGCGGCGGGGTTGGTGGCGTCGTAGCGCGACTGCATCCAGGTGTTGGCTTCTGCCGAGGCCGCTTGCAGCGCAAAGCGGAAGGGCTCGGGCAGGGCCTCGTAGGCCTTGGCGTTGACCTGCAGGCTGAGCGCGGCGCCGCCCTCGTTCCAGCCGGGGTAGTAGTAAAACTTGGCGATTTTGTTCAGGCCCAGTTTTTCGTCATCGGCTGGCACGGTGAACTCGGCCGCGTCAATCGTGCCTTTTTCCAGGGCCGAGTAAATCTCGCCGGCTGGCAGCTGCTGGGCCACCACGCCCAGCTTGGTCAGCACCTGGCCGCCCATGCCGCCAGTGCGGAACTTCAGGCCCTTGAGGTCGGCCACGCCCTTGATTTCTTTCTTGAACCAGCCGCCCATTTGCGAGCCGGTGTTGCCGGCCAAAAAGCTCACCACGCCCGATTCGCGGGTGAAGTCGTTGAACAGCTTTTCACCGCCGCCGTGCACCCACCAGGCGTTGTATTGGCGGCTGTTCAGGCCAAAGGGCACGCAGGTGCCCATGGCCCAGGCTGGGTCCTTGCCAATGAAGTAGTAAGGCGCGGTGTGGCCGCACTCG
>CANHKH010000495.1 GCA_947460165.1 Comamonadaceae bacterium | reverse complement strand
CGCATGGCCGTGGTGGGTGGCGGCACCATGGGCGTGGGCATTGCCTATGTGTTTGCCGTGGCCGGCTGGCAGGTCAGTGTGGTCGAGCCCAACCCGGCCCAGACCCTCACCCTCAAGCGCACCTTGGCCGAGGCGGCGGCAGGCGGCGTCAAGCGCGGCAAGTTGACGGCCGAGCAGGCCCTGCGCGCCAGCAGCTTGCCCTGCCTGGCCGATGTGGACCAGCTCCCCCTGGGGCTGGACTTGGTGGTCGAGACCGTGCCCGAGCGCCTGCCGCTCAAGCTGCAGCTGCTGCCCCGCATCGCGGCCCGCCAGCCCCGGGTGCTGGCCAGCAACACCAGCGCGCTGTCGATCGACGAGCTGGCCCAGGCCGTGCCCGATGCGGGCGCTTTCTTGGGCATGCACTTTTTCAACCCGGTGTGGTCGCTGGCCTTGGTCGAGCTGATCCATGGCCAGCACACCCGGCCTGAGGTGCTGGAGCAAGCCCGCCAATGGGTGGCCTCCATTGGCAAGACCGCCATCACGGTGCGCAACGTGCCCGGCTTTGCCACCAGCCGGCTGGACTTGATTGCCTCGCTCGAAGCCATGCGCATGCTGCAAGACGGCGTGGCCAGCGCCGAGGACATAGACCGCGCCGCCGTGCTGGCCTACCGCCACCCCATGGGGCCGCTGCGCTTGTCCGACGTCGTTGGCCTGGACGTGCGCTTGGACATTGCCAGGCACCTGAGCCTGGCCCTGGGCGAGCGCTACAACCCGCCCCAAATCCTGCAAGACCTGGTGGCCCAAGGCCACCTGGGCCAAAAAACCGGTCGCGGCTTTTTTGACTGGACGCCCGCCTGAGGCGGGCCTTTTTTAACTTTTTCACACCATGTCCAACATCTTCAATTCCACCCTGGTCGACACCGCCGACCACCACCCCCTGCTGCGCGAGAGTGTGGGCAAACTTGTGGGCAGCTTTGGCCGCCGCTATTTTCAAGACGTGGTCAAGCGCCAGGTCAAACCGGTCGAGCTCTGGCAAGCCATGGGCCAGGCAGGTTTTTTGGGTGTGCACATTTCAGAGGCCTATGGCGGCGGCGGCAGCGGCTTGGCCGACTACAACCTCATTGTGGAAGAGGCCGCGGCCCAGGGCTGCCCCATGTTGTCGCTGGTGATTGGCTCGATTTGCGCGCCCATCATCGAGCAGTTCGGCAGCGAAGCGCTCAAGCAAGCCTGGCTGCCCGGTCTGGCCCAGGGCAGCAAGCGCCTGTCCTTTGCCATCACCGAGCCCAATGCCGGCACCAACACGCACCTGGTCACCACCACCGCCCGCCCCCAAGGCGAGGGCTGGGTGCTCAATGGCACCAAGTACTGGACCTCGGGCCTGGACGAGGCCGATTCGGTGATGGTGGTCTGCCGCAGCGACAAGGTCGATGAAAAAGGCCGCCACCCGCTGTCGCTGTTCATCGTGCCGGCCAACGCCCCAGGCATCAGCCGCACGCCGATTGAGACCGCGCTGTATGTGCCTGAAACCTCGTTCACGGTGTTTTTTGACAACGTGCAACTCGGCCCCGAGGCCTTGGTGGGCCAAGAAGGCCAAGGCCTCAAACAGGTGTTTGCCGGCCTGAACCCCGAGCGCGTGTGCGCTGCCGCCATCAACAACGGCATTGCCCGCTACGCCATTGAGCGCGGCAGTCTGCAGGCGCAAGAGCGCTCGGTTTGGGGTGTGCCCATAGGCCAGCACCAGGGCCTGGCGCACCCGCTGGCCAAGTCCTTCATTGCCGTGCAGCAAGCGCGCCTGATGGCCGCCCGCGCCGCCCAGCTCTTTGATGCGGGCTCGCCCGACGCGGGCGAAGCCGCCAACATGGCCAAGTTCGCCGCCGCCGACGCCTCGCTCGAAGCCCTGGACCAGGCCATTCAAATCCATGGCGGCAATGGCATGGCCTTGGAGTACGGCCTGGCCGATTTGTGGTTCATTGCCCGCCTGCACAAGACGGCGCCGGTCAGCCGCGAGATGATTTTGAACTTCGTGGCCCAGCACAGCCTGGGCCTGCCCAAGAGCTACTGAGCGCCCACCGGCCCGCCCGCCATGCCCACTTCTTTTGCCCAGATCCTGCGCCAGCACGTCCGCGAGCGCCCAGACGCTGCCGCTCTGACCTTTGCCGACCACACCTGGAGCTTTGCCCGCTTGCACGAGGGCAGCTCGCGCGTGGCCCAGGCCTTGCTGGCCGAAGGCGTGCAGCCCGGCGAGCGCGTGGCCATGCTCAGCAAAAACTGCGCGCAGTCTTTTGAGCTGATCTACGCCTGCAACAAGATGGGCGCCGTGCTGGTGGGGCTGAACTGGCGGCTGTCGGCGCGTGAGATCGCCGCCATCGTGGCCGACGCCGCGCCCCGGGTGCTGGTGGTGGCCGCTGAAGAGGCGCCGCTGCTCGCTGAACTCGCGCCCGCGCTGCGGGCGAGCCTGCGCATCGTGCAGCTGGGTGCAGACTACGAGCAGTGGGCACAGGCCTGTCCCGCGCAAGACCCTGGCCACCAGGGCGCGCTCAGCGAGGTGGCCTTGCTGCTCTACACCTCGGGCACCACCGGCTTGCCCAAGGGCGTGATGCTCAGCAACGAAGGCATGGTCCACACCCAGCGCCTGGCCCAGGCCTGGGGCATGGGGCCGGACAGCGTCAACCTGGTGGCCATGCCCATGTTCCACATAGGCGGCTGCGGCTACGGCTCGAGCACCATGCTGGCCGGCGGCCACACCGTGCTCTTGCGCGAGGTGCAGCCCGCGCAGGTGATGGCTTGCATTGCCAAGTACCGCGTCACGCATGCTTTTTTTGTGCCCACGGTGGTGCAGTCGCTGCTGCAGCTCGAAGGGGTGGAGCACGCCGATGTCTCCAGCCTGCAACTGCTCATGTATGGCGCCGCGCCCATGGGTGATGTGCTCTTGCGCCGCGCCCTGGCGGTGCTGCGCTGCCGCTTCATCCAGGCTTACGGCATGACCGAAACCTCGGGCACGGTGACCGCGCTGCCCCCTGAAGACCATGAGCCCGACGGCGAGCGTGCCCGGCTGCTCAATTCGGTGGGCCGCGCCTACCCTTGGGTGGACATCCGCGTGGTCGACCCCAGCACCTTGCAGACCGCGCCCCCGGGGCAGGTGGGCGAGCTCTGGGTGCG
>CANHKH010000494.1 GCA_947460165.1 Comamonadaceae bacterium | reverse complement strand
TTTCAAAGTGGTGATGCAGGGGCGCCATTTTGAAAATGCGCCTGCCCTCGCCATACTTCTTTTTGGTGTACTTGAAGTACATCACCTGGCCCATGACCGAGAGCGCCTCCACCACGAAGATGCCCCCCATGATGGCCAGCACAATCTCTTGGCGCACGATCACGGCGATGGTGCCCAAAGCGCCGCCCAGCGCCAGCGCGCCCACGTCGCCCATGAAGACCTGGGCCGGGTGGGTGTTGAACCACAAAAATGCCAAACCTGCGCCGGCCATGGCCGCGCAAAAAATCAGCAATTCGCCCGAGCCGGGGATGTAGGGCAAAAAGAGGTACTTGGAAAACACCGAGCTGCCGGTGACGTAGGCGAACACGCCCAAGGCCGAGCCGACCATCACCACCGGCATGATGGCCAGGCCGTCCAGGCCGTCGGTGAGGTTGACTGCGTTGCTCGCGCCCACAATCACCAAGTAGGTCAGGATCACAAAGCCAAGCACCCCCAGGGGGTAACTGACCTCTTTGAAAAAAGGCAGCATCAGGCCAGCCTTGGGCGGCAGGTTCACGTCAAAGCCCGAACCCACCCAGTTCAAGAACAGCTCCATCACCCTGGCGTTGGAGCTCTCGGAAATGCTGAACACGAGGTAAAGCGCGGCCAGCAAGCCGACCAAGGACTGCCACAGGTATTTTTCTCGCGAGGGCATGCCCTCAGGGTCCTTGCGCACCACCTTGCGCCAGTCGTCGGCCCAGCCGATGGCGCCAAAGCCCAGGGTCACCATCAAGACGATCCAGACAAAGCGGTTGGACAGGTCAAACCACAACAATGTAGAGATGGCAATGGCCAGCAAAATAAGCACCCCACCCATGGTGGGCGTGCCGCTTTTGGCCAGGTGGGTTTCCATGCCATAGCCACGCACGGGCTGGCCAATTTTGAGCGCCGTCAAACGCCGAATCACCCAGGGGCCGGCGGCCAGGCCAATGAGCAGCGCGGTCATGGCCGCCATCACGGCGCGAAAGGTCAGGTACTGAAAAACCCTGAAAAACCCGAACTCGGGCGACAGGCTTTGCAGCCACTGGGCCAGGCTCAAGAGCATGAAGCCTCCTTGTTGTAGGCGGCGCTGTGCTCGGTGATGGCCTGCACCACCCGTTCCATGCGCATGAATCGGGAGCCCTTGACCAGCACGCTGGCGGGGCCTGGCAGGCGCTGCAGGACGGCGGCAAGCAAGTCTTGCACGGTGGCAAAGTGCTGCGCGCCCACAAAGGCCGGCAGCGCATGGCGCATCAGCTCGCCGCTGCACAGCAGCTGCTCGATGCCACGCGCCTGAGCATAGGCCCCGGCCTCGGCATGAAAGGCTGGGCCTTGCTCGCCCACCTCGCCCATGTCGCCCAGCACCAGCAGGCGCGGGCCGGGCAGTTCGGCCAACACGTCGATGGCCGCACGCACAGAGTCGGGGTTGGCGTTGTAGCTGTCGTCAATCAGCGTGAGCGTGCGTTCGGGGGCGGCGGCCAAGCGCAAGGCCAGCGCCCTTGAGCGGCCCTTGACGGGCTCGAATTCGGCCAGGCCCTGGGCAATCGCAGCCAGCGGCACTTGGGCGGCCAGCGCGCAAGCGGCGGCGGCCAAGGCGTTTTTGACGTTGTGGCGACCGGCCACCTGCAGCGCAAAGTCCAGCGCCCCGGCCGGCGTGCGGGCCTCTACCCGCCAGCGCGAGCCTTGCCAAGTGGCTTGGGCGGTGAAGTCGGCCTGGCTGTCCAGCGCAAAGGTGAGCACGCGGCGCGCCCCGGCCAGCTCACGCCACAGCGGGGTGTGCGCGTCGTCGGCCGGGAGCACCGCCACGCCGTCGCTGGGCAAGGCGGCGATGACGCTGCCGTTTTCTTGGGCCACGGCGTGCACGCTGGCCATGAATTCCAGGTGCTCGCGCTGGGCGTTGTTGACCAGCGCGACCGTGGGCTGGGCCATGTGGGCCAGGCCTGCAATCTCGCCTGGGTGGTTCATGCCCAGCTCGACCACGGCCAAGCGGTGGTACTCGCGCAGCCTCAGCAAGGTCAGCGGCACGCCAATGTCGTTGTTGAAGTTGCCCTGGGTGGCCAGCGCCGCCTCGCCCAGGTGAGCGTGCAAGATGGACGCGATCATCTGGGTGACGGTGGTTTTGCCGTTGCTGCCGGTCACCGCGATCAGGGGCAAGCGCATGCGGGCGCGCCAGCCTGCGGCCCACTGGCCCAGGGCTTGCCGGGTGTCGGCCACCTCCACACCGGGCAGGCCTGCGGCGGCCAGCCCGCCCTCGGCCAGGGCGGCGGTGGCGCCCGCCGCTTGGGCCTGGGCCAGAAAGTCATGGGCGTCAAAGCGCTCACCGCGCAAGGCCACAAACACATCGCCGGGCTGCAGGCTGCGGGTGTCGGTGTGCACGCGGTGCAGCCGCACCCGCTCGTCCCCCACCAAGCGCGAGCCCGGCAGGAGTTGGTGCAACTGGGCCAGATTCATCATGCGGCCATCCCTTGCGGGCTGCGCAACTGCAAACCGGCTTGCGCCTGCAGGCGGTCAGAAAACGGCAGGCGCTGGCCTTGCGACTCTTGAAAGGCCTCATGGCCCTTGCCCGCCAGCAGCACCACATCGTCGCTATGGGCTTGCTGCAGCGCCTGGGCAATGGCTTGGGCACGGTCGCTCAGCACCTGGGCCTGGGCCGGCCGCTGCAGGCCCTCGACCATGGCCGCCAGGATGTGCGCCGGCTCTTCGCTGCGCGGGTTGTCGCTGGTCAACACCAGCCGGTCGGCGCCTAGCTCGGCGGCTGCAGCCATGAGAGGGCGTTTGGATGGGTCGCGGTCGCCACCGCAGCCGACCACACACCACAGCTGCCCGCCCCGGCTTTGGGCCACGGGGCGCAGGGCCGCCAGCACCTTGTCAAGGGCATCGGGCGTGTGGGCGTAGTCCACCACCACCAAGGGCTGGCCTTGGCCACCCAAGCTGTCCATGCGGCCGGGCACGGGGCTGAGCTGGCCGCACACGCGCACCGCCTCGGCCAGCGGCACGCCGCGCGTGCGCAGGGCAGCGATGACGCCCAGCACATTGGCCACGTTGTAGTGGCCGACCACAGGCGCATGAACGGTGTGCACCTCACCACCGGCTTCCAGCACCTCAAAATCGAGCCCTTGGGCA
>CANHKH010000493.1 GCA_947460165.1 Comamonadaceae bacterium | reverse complement strand
GCACAGGCAATCAGGACCAATACCCCACCTGCAATGGTAAAGTTGGCAATCACATTGGGTGTTGCCAGCGCGATCCCCGCTTCCAATGGCAAGCCTAAAACGGTGTAAGCGTAGCCCAGGCCAATCCAGATTTGGATCTGGGATGACACCAGCGCTGCGCTGATCAAGACTGACATCCAACTGAATTGGCGAACAGTTCGCCACAAAAAGACCAGAAGAGCCACCCAGGTCAGCGTGCTGATGAACGTCATCACGACGGCCAACTTGGCATCGTGCGAGTTAAGTTCCTCAGACGTCCCCACAAAAGCGATGACTCCTGTGTTGTTGCGCGATTCAATCCTGAGATAAAAATCGTCACCCTCAAACGCCTCCCCCAGCCTTATTTTTGAAACCAACTCTTGTGGCTCCAGTATTCGCTTTTGCCAAGTCAGAGGCGCTTGAGAGACGGGTGAATAAAGCGTCACATCTCCTAAATGAGCAGGAATCAAATGGAGCAACAAAGGGCCCGCGGCATCGTCTGCGCGCTCCATGTGCAGACGCAACCATGCCACCTTGCCGCCAATAATGAGCCGTTCAAAAGGATTGAAGGGCTTGAATTCTTGGGTGCGTGCACTTTCAAAATCCAACAGCCGACTGTCGTCCACCCAGAGGGTTTGCTTGACCTGAAGGGTGGAGCCTTGAGCCTGCAGCGGTAATTCAGGCTTTGGCACAGTGCTTTGCGCCAATGCACTGCCCATCAAAGTCAGACCCACACACGCAGCCACGAGCCAACGCATGGCACGTGTGCGTTGAGTTGAAAAAATGCGCTGCAGCCTGAACATGGTCCACATCTTAGTGGGGAGGGGTTTAAAACCTTGCCAAAAAATGCAAGGCTGCCCTGCACTGCCAAAGTCCAGGTCAACGCACCCACGACCAAGCTTGACGGCCCAGCTTTGACCCTTTGCGGACCATCCGCCATGACTCTGCCCAGGCTAGAACCGGTTCAGTGGACATGAGGCGAGATCACCACCAGAGCTGCTTGCAAACCTTGCATTTATTTGCAAGATTTTTTGACATTCAATTGTTAAAAGCCGTGCATGACTGCCACAACTGTTTCAAATTGCGCCCAGGCTTGGCGCGTCCATTCCCTTGGCTTGCGTCTTCTTGCGACGACGCTGGCGGCATTGATGGCTTCTGCAGGTGCCCAAACCCCGCCATCGGCCGGCTCGCTGCAGCAGCAAATCGAGCGAGAACAACCAGGCGCCCAGCAGCGCCCGCAGGCCCCGCCCCGAGACAAGGCCGCACCCGAGGCCCCGCCCGTGGGGCAAACCGTGACCGTGCGCAGCTTCAAGTTCAAGGGCAACACCTTGCTGACCAGCGAAGCGTTGAGCGCGGCGCTGGCAGGCTGGGTGGACCGGCCCATTGACTTTGCCCGCCTGCAAAGCAGCGCGGCTGCGGTGACCGACTACTACCGGGCCAATGGCTGGGTGGTGCAGGCCTATTTGCCCGAGCAAGACCTTGGCCAAGGCGAGCTCACCATCGCCATTGTGGAGGCGGTGTTCGGCCAGGCGCGCATCAGCGGTCAGGCGGCCAAGCGCGTGGATTCGCAAACGGTGCTCGACATCTTTGCCCGCCAGCAGCCAAGCGGGCAGTTTCTGAGCATGAACGCGCTGGACCGCGCACTGCTCTTGGCCGACGACCTGCCCGGCGTGTCCGTCTCGGGCAGCTTGGCGCCGGGCCAGCAAAACGGGCAGACCGATTTGCTGGTGCAACTGGCTGACGAGCCCTGGCTGAGCGGCAGCGTCTCCCTCGACAACACCGGCTCCGTCTCCACCGGCAGCCTGCGCTCGCAAGCGTCCCTCAGCCTGAGCAGCCCCAGCGGGCGAGGCGATGCAGCCAACGTGAACCTCATGTGGGCCCAGGGCACCCGCTACGGCCGGGTGGGCTACAGCCTGCCCTTGGGCTCGGACGGCTGGCGCATAGGCGCCAATGCCTCGCGCCTGGACTATGAGCTGATCTCGGACGCTTACAAGAGCTTGAACGCCAGTGGCCAATCCATCACCAGCGGGTTTGAGCTGAGCTACCCCTTGGTGCGCAGCCGCGCGGTCAATCTGTCGGCCACCTTGTCTGGGGACCAAAAGAAGTTCTTCAATGTCTCAGGCGGTGCCACCTCGTCGGACTACAGCAATGTGCCGGTGTCGCTGGGCTTGAGTGGCAGCAGCTTTGATGCATGGGGCGGGGGCGGTGCCAACGCGCTGTCGGCGGTGCTCACCGAGGGCAAGCTCAATCTGAACGGCTCGCCCACCCAAGCCAGTGACGCCAGCACCACCCGCACGGCCGGCACCTACGCCAAGCTGCGCTACGCCCTGAGCCGGCAGCAGCAGGTGAGTGAGGGCCTGTCCCTGTATGGGTCCTTGAGCGGACAGTGGGCCGGCAAAAACCTGGATTCGTCGGAAAAGTTCTACCTGGGGGGCAGCGGCGGCGTGCGGGCCTACCCCAGCAGTGAGGGCGGCGGCAGCCTGGGCCACATGCTCAATATGGAGCTGCGCTGGCAACTGCCCCAGGGCCTGAGCCTGGTCGGGTTTTACGACCACGGCAACGTGACGCAAAACGTGAACAACGACTTTGCGGGTGCGCCTGCGATCAACCGCTTTGCGCTCAAGGGTGCGGGCATGTCCTTGGGCTGGCGCCACGGCTCGGGCCTGTCGCTGCAAGCGACCTACGCCAGGCGCATAGGCCACAACCCCAACGCCATCACCACCGACGTCAACCGAGGCGCTGACCAAGACGGCACCTTGCACCGCGACCGATTCTGGCTCACCGCCTCTGTGGCCTTTTAAATCATGAACAGCACTTACAAACTGGTTTTCAGCACGGTCCTCAACGCCTGGGTGGCGGTGGCCGAACACGTCAGGGGTCGGGGCAAACAAGGCACGGTGCGCCTGCTCAGCGCCGCTGCGGTGCTCGCGGGCAGCTCCGCTGGCACTGTCTGGGCCCAGGCCGGCCCGCCGGCGCTCAAGCAGTTGCCCACCGGCGCGCAGGTGGCCGCTGGGTCTGTGAACATCAGCCAAAGCCAGACGGCCACGGCCGCGAGCATGGCCATCAGCCAAAGCTCGGCCAAAGCCATCGTCAACTGGCAAAGCTTCAATGTGGGGGCCAATGCCAAGGTC
>CANHKH010000492.1 GCA_947460165.1 Comamonadaceae bacterium | reverse complement strand
TCCCTGCACCAGGTCGATCGGTAATCGGCCACGCCGGCTCGAAAGCCCAGGTAGGGACTGATGGCATGGCTGTAGTACAACTGGTCTACCGAAGCGCCGGTGACTTGGTTGGCCCGTGCCCGCAGCACCACCTGGTGATGGGGACCCACGTTCAACTGCGATTCAAGCGTGTACCAGGGCGACAGCGGGCGGTAAGCCCATTGGGTTTCTGCGTCGGCCAGGTACATATTGTCCCGGCTGGTCTTGTCCTGTGCGGAATGTTCGATGTGCCAGCCGTCCACGCCCGTTTGTAAGTGGCTGTGCAGGTGCCAGTCGCTCTGGGCTTGAGCCCCTTGGAGCAGACACCCGCCCATTAAAAATGAAACGGTCCACGGCCGCAGTCGCCGCAGCGCCGCGTTCAAAAGCAAGGGGCCACCCGCTCGTTCTGGATCTCGCGGCTCAAATAACCCACCGCCGGATGGTGGCGGGCAATGCACGCTTGCATGTCGGCCTCGTCGGTCACCAGCCACAGGTGGCTTTGCACAATGGCACTTTTGCGTGCCTGCAACTGCATGCTGGAGGCATTCAAGCCCAGCGCACCCAAAGCCTTGACGCTCAAGGGTGCCTCGGCAGGCATGAAGCAGGCATTGAGCCTGCGCCCGTTGATCAGCACGGGCTTGCTTTCATACGCATCAATCAAGTCTGTCAGGGTGATGCCCAGGGTGTGCACCTTGGAGCCCATGGAGGCCAATTGAAAGCCGTCGCCTTCCTCCTCCGCTTCGCGCTGGCTCACTGTGTCGGGCGGGCGTGAGCAGTGCCAAAAGGCCTCGGTTTGGCTGGGCGTGGGGGATTTGGCCGGCTGGGCCCTGGCGACCCAGGCCAACTCGCCCGAGCTGCAGAGCAGCCACAGTCCCGCCGCAGCAAGCAAGACATGCTTGTTCATGGCTTGAGCCTGTCTGCACTTGCGGCCAAGCCCCTAGGCTGGCAATCGCTGCATTTGTCAATGGGCTCGACAGGCCTCAAAAACTGAGGCAACTCATGCACCAAGTCCGCGGGTTTTTTATGGGGCTGGTGCGACAGCCACAGCGCAATAAAGCCAGACACCAGCGGGGCGGCATAGCTGGTGCCTACCCCGCGGTCCAGGGCGTTGGCCCGTTCACGGCCGAAAAAATCCAAGTCGTAGGTGGCCACGCGCAGCTTGTTGATGCCCCAGGGCAGACCGGACTGCAAGCTCTTGCCGCCGCCTGGCGCGTAAATGGGCGTGCGGGGGTCCAGCGCGGAATAGACCTCAATGCGGTTTTCAGCATCAACGGCCCCTACTGCAATCACCCCTTGGCAGTTGGCGGGTTCTTGCAAGGGTTTTTGAAAATTATTGCCGGCGGCCGCCACCACAAAAATGCCTTTGGCTGTGAGTTGGTTCACCAAGGCTTGCAGGGACGGGCTGCAGGTGGCGCTGCCGCCGGACAGGCTGAGGTTGATGATTTGCGCGGGGTGGGGGTTGAGGGCGACGCCCTCGACCGGCAGGCCCGCCGCCCAACGCATGGCGTCCAGCAGGTCGCGCCGGGTCATGCCACAAGCACCGATCACGCGAACAGGCAGCACCATGGCTTGAGGATGCACCCCCAACACATTGTTGGCGCCATTGCCTGCAATCAAGCTGGTCACCTCGGTGCCATGGGTGCGGATGGCGCGCGAGTTGCTGCGTTGTGCGCAGCGCGAGTCCAGGGGGTCGGGGGCAAAGTTGTCCGATCTCGCCCCCCGCGTGTTGGCGGGTGCAGACAGCATGTCGTAGCCTGGCAAGAGTCGGCCTTGGAGGCTGGGGTGCTCGGCCAACACACCACTGTCAAGGACGGCCACCACCACCGGGTGGGGGCCCGCATCAATGCCCAGGCTGTTGATGGCAGCCGGCGCAGCCAGGGCCGCGGGGTTTGCGCCCAAATGCCAGGGTGAGACTGTGGCCCCCAGCGCTGGCAGCCCCAACACCCCTGCCAGACCCAGCACAGCCAGCGTCCGCTCGAGAGCCGACAGCAGGGCTTTGGTGGGTGGTCTTGTGGCCGGCCTGCGAAGGGGTGGAAGTGCGGACATGTGAATCTCAAATGAACTGTTTAGATTAGTTCAAAAATCATCACTCCACACAAAATGTAGAACTTGCAAATTATAAAAAATGTCAAATCGGTTGATGACCCGCGAGGTCATTCGCAGGCCTGAGCAGCTGAAGTGCCACAAGCCACAAGCGATGTGCGTTGCGCAACGCGTGTGCGCTCAGCGGTCTAGGCGTTTGTCCGTCAGGTCTCGGGCCTCGACATCCACCACGCCCTCAGAGGGACTGATGCGGCGCGACAGCGGCGCATCGGTGGGCCTCAAGGGCGGCTCATGAGAGGGCCCTGCCTGCCTGGGCCAGGCGGCGCTGGCCTTGAAGCGCGCGCTGCCAAACCCACCACTGAACTGGCGCACCCGCTCAAAGCGACCGCGCATGGACAAATTAGGCTTGCGGCCCAATGCCAGGCTGACCAGTGCCCAACTGAGCAAAGCCACCAAGAGCACGCTGACCATGGCCAGCGAGAGCAGCGCTGCCACGGACCATAGAACAAGCCGCAGCGCAAATTGCAGGGTGCGAGTGATAAATTCAAACATGTTCATGGCACCTGAGGTGGGGGGCGATCAGCCTAAAACAAGTGCCGGGCTGCCCATGCCCACACCCATTGCTTGATCAACTTCAGTGTGTATTTTCTCACCAGTCTTGGTACAGACATGGACATGTTGAGAGCGGCAAAAGGATTTGCTTGGCTGTGTGACTGCTCCCCTGAGGCTGCGGCCTGCAGCCAGTGACAATCCGAGCATGGCCACCCCCCCTCCATTTTTGAGCATCATCGTGCCCGTGCTCAATGAAGGCCCGCGCTTGCAAGACCGGCTGCAGGCGCTGGCGCCATGGCGCAGCGCTGGCGTAGAAGTTTTGTTGGTCGATGGGGGCAGCTCAGATGGCTCTGTGCAAGCAGTTGCCTGCTGGGTCGATCGCGTGCTGCTGGCCCCGCGTGGACGCGCCTCGCAAATGAATGCGGGTGCGGCCCAGGCCTTGGGCGAGCTCTTGCTGTTTTTACACGCCGACACCTGTTTGCCCGACGACGCCTTGCCGCAACTGCAAGCCTTGTCGGCAGGGCAGGCCAGTTGGGGCCGCTT
>CANHKH010000491.1 GCA_947460165.1 Comamonadaceae bacterium | reverse complement strand
TACCGCGAGTCGGTTGACATCGATTTTTTGGTCTCGGATGCGGCGGGTTATCGAGACTTGCGTCAGTTGCTCACCGGGCCTGATGGGCTGGCGGCCATCACCCGCCAAAGTGCGCAGCCCCTGGTGCTTGCCCGCGAACTGCGGGCCGACCAGTACGGCCTTCGCACGCAAGTCATGATGGACGGGCATGCAATCAAGTTTGAAGTGGTGCGCGAAGCCCGCATTGAGCTGGAATTGCCCAAACCCGAGGACATGGTGTGTGGTGTGGCCACGCTGTCCGTGCTGGACCTGGCGAGCTCCAAACTGTTGGCCAATTCTGACCGACAGGCCGATGACGGCGTCTTCAGCCGCGACCTGATCGACCTGGCCATGATGAATCTGCCTTTGCCCATGCTGCGTGCGGCCATGAACAAGGCATCGATGGCTTACGGTGGCGCTGTGGCCAGAGATTTGAACAAGGCCATTGTGCGCATGCAGCAGCGCCAGGGATGGCTAGATCGCTGCATGCAAGTCATGTCTGTCACGCCTGCCAAAGCGGTGGTGTGGCAACGCATTCGCCAGCTCAAACGCGTGTGTGTTCAATAGGCAATGAGCTCATGACTTGCGGCTTTGGCGGGCTGCGGCCAGCTGCGCCCGTGACTCTTCTACGCTCAAGCCTTTGCTTTGCAATTGGTCTTTTTCAACCCAGGCCATGGCGCTCAAGGCAGCCGTCAGAGTTTCTTTTTCTTGGAACTGCTTTACGCCTTGAATCGCCATGTTGGCTTTCATGCTCGCCATCCACTTCGCCGCCGTGGCCTCGGGGTCTGCCGCTTGCACCAGGGCGCGCACCACGGCCACAGAGCCTACGCCGCAGGCCAGCACCTCGGGCAGGCGCTCAGCGTCTATGCCGCCTATGGCCACCAGCGGGTACTGGCGCATGAGCTGGGCGTAGCGGGCCAGCCGGCCTGTGCCTTGCGGGGCGGTGGCCATGCGTTTGAGGGTGGTGGGGAACACCGCGCCCAAGGCCAGGTAGCTGGGGCTGGCGGCGTCGGCGCGCAGCATCTCGGCGTAGCCGTGCGTGCTCAGGCCCAGGCGCAGCCCGGCCGATCGCATGGCCTCCAGGTCGACAGGCTGCAAGGTGTCCAGGTCTTCTTGGCCCAGGTGCACGCCGTAGGCGCCGCAGCGGATGGCGGCTTGCCAGTGGTCGTTGATAAATAGCAGGGCGCCCGTGCCTTGCACCGCGTCCACGGCGGCTTGCACTTCGCGCTCAATGCCCGCCGGGTCGTCAGATTTGAAGCGCAGCTGCACCGTGGGCACCCCGGCGCGCGCCATGCGGCCCACCCAGGCGGCATCGGGCAGCACGGCATACAGGCCCAGATCCTGCGGGCAGGGTGCAAAGGCGTTTGGCCGGGGCCAGGGCTGCAGGCCAAAGTCGGCCGCGTCCACCGGCCACATGCCAGGCTCAAAGCGGCCTGTGCGCAGCGTTTGTTGCGCCCACGCGCGGGCCACGCAATGGGCGTCGGCCTCCATGAAGCCCAAGCGCAGGCAAGCTTGGTGCACGGCGCGCTCTTGGGCGCTGCCTGACGGCTCGGTGGCCGTGACAGCCTGGGGCGGGCCCGCAGGCAAGGCCAGCTCGCCGTGGGCCTGGACCATGGCTTGAACAAGGGCGTCTGTGGGTTCGGTCGGCATGGTCAAGCGGCGCTGCGCGCCCTCAGTTGTGGTGCCAAAACGGCGTGCCCAGCACCGGCGTGCTGGGCTGGGCCGATTCTTGTTCGCGCATGGCGCCGCTCAAGTAAGCGCTGCGGCCCGCGTGCACCGCGCTGGCAAAGGCATCGGCCATGGCCACCGGGTCGGTGGCCAGGGCCACGGCGGTGTTGAGCAGCACGGCGTCGTAGCCCCACTCCATGACCTGGCAGGCGTGGGAGGGCAGGCCCAGGCCGGCGTCCACAATGAGCGGCACGTCCAGCCGCTCGCGCAGCACGCGCATGGCGTAGGGGTTGATGGGGCCTTTGCCCGTGCCTATGGGCGCGGCCCAGGGCATGACGGCTTGGCAGCCCACGTCCACCAGGCGGCGGCACAGCACCAGGTCTTCGGTGCAGTAAGGCAGTACCTTGAAGCCGTCTTTGATGAGGTAGTCGGCCACCTCCACCAGCTGCAAGGTGTCGGGCTGCAAGGTGTAGTCGTCGCCTATGAGTTCGAGCTTGATCCAGGGGGTGGCAAACACCTCGCGTGCCATTTGGGCGGTGGTGATCACCTCTTGGCGGCTGTGGCAACCGGCGGTGTTGGGCAGCACGGGAATGCCCACTTCTTTGAGCAATTCCCAAAAGCCGTTGCTGGCCTCGGCCGACACCGCGCCTTGGCGGCGCAGCGAGGCGGTGACCATGGCCGGTTGCGCCACTTCAAGGGCGTTTTGCATCACGCGCGGCGAGGGGTAGCGCGAGGTGCCCAGCATCAGCCGGCTGGCAAAGGTTTCGCCGTAAAGAATCAAAGGGTCTGTGGACGAGGTGGGGGTTTGTGTCATTGAAAAAAGGGTCAGCCGCCTGTGATGGGCGAGATCACTTCGATCTGGTCGCCAGGGTTCAAGGCGGTGTGGCTGTATTGGGTTTTGGGGACGAACTGCAGGTTGATGGCCACCGCAAAAGGTGGCTGAAAGTCCATGGCCTGCAGGGCCTGGGCGAGCGTGGTGCCCGCTGGCCATTCTCGGGGAATTTGATTGATCACAACTTGTATGGGGTCTCAGGCCAGGGCGGGCCGCTCAATGCGCAAGTCAAAGTGTTTGGCCAGCGCGCTGTGGCCGGTGTGCCCCACTTGCATGAGCTCTAGCACCACGTCCAGCATGGCAGGCGCAATGAGAAAGCCGTGGCGGTACAGGCCGTTGATTTGCAAACAGCGCTCACCCAGCCAGCGTACGGCGGGCAGGTTGTCGGCCAGGGTGGGGCGCAGCTGGGTGGCGATTTCCAGCAGGCGCGCCTCGGCAAAGCCGCTGTGCACCGAGTAGGCGGCGCTCAGCAGCTCCAGCGCCGAGCGCACGCTGGCAGGGGACAGGTCTTCAGACTCGATTTCAGTGGCGCCAATCACAAACACATGGTCGGCCTTGGGCGCAATGTAGAGCGGGTAACGCGGGTGCACCAGGCGCACAGGGCGCAGCAGCTCCACCTCGGGCGCGTGCAGGCGCAGCACCTCGCC
>CANHKH010000490.1 GCA_947460165.1 Comamonadaceae bacterium | reverse complement strand
TGGACCACCAAAGCCTGCCACCGGCCGACTGCTTCATGGCCTGCGAGCCCGAGCCCGCCGTGAACGCCATGCTGGCGGCCTTGGGCCCCCACACCTCAGCCCAAACCTGGCCTGACACAGCACCCCCAGCCGTGCGCTTGGTGGCCCCCGACGCGCCGCTGCAGGTGGCCGACGTGGCCGCCCTGGTGCGCGAGGCCACGCAGGACTTGCCCGTCAGCTTGCTGCGCCTGCCTCTGAGCTGGGCCGGTGACTTTTGGGACTTTGCACACCCGCTGGACTTTTTGGGCTACGACGGCGGCGGCGGCATTGGCTCAGGCCCGGGCATGGTGGTGGGCAGCGCGCTGGCCTTGCAAGGCAGCGAGCGGCTGCCGCTGGCCATCATTGGCGACGGCGACTTTCTCATGGGCGTCACGGCCTTTTGGACGGCGGCCAACGCCCGCATTCCGCTGCTGTGCCTGGTGGCCAACAACCGCTCGTTTTTCAACGACGAGCTGCACCAAGAACGCGTGGCCCGCGAACGCGGCCGCCCGGTGGAAAACCGCTGGATAGGCCAGCGCATTGACGACCCCGCCCCCGACCTTGCCATGATGGCGCGCGCCCAGGGCCTGACCGCCTTTGGCCCGGTGCGCAACGCCGCCCAAATGCGCGAGGTTTTGCCCCAAGCCCTGGCCGCCGTGCGGCGGGGTGAATCGGTGGTGGTGGATGTGCTGGTCAAGCCCGGCTACTCACCGTCCATGGCGCAGGGCATGACGCGCACGCAAGAGGGCTGAGCCATCCCAGCCCGGCGGACAAAAGGGGACGCGCATAGCGCAATCCCTGATTTACTTCGACGTCTAAGTTAAAGCACAATAAATTGCACTTTTGCAAAGCCCGTGGATGTGCAAAGTGCATCGCCAGACCTCAACCAGGAGAGCCCATGAGTGAGATTCGATTCGTGGACACCACAGTGCGCGATGGCTCGCAGAGCTTGTGGGCCATGGGCATGCGCACCGACATGATTCTGCCCATCGCGCAGCGGCTTGACGAGGCGGGCTTTGACGCCATTGAGATCATGGCCACCAGCTTTGAGAAAAAGCTGATTCGCGATTTGCAGGAAGACCCCTGGGAGCGGCTGATCGAGGTGCGCAAGCGCGTGCAGTTGACGCCGCTGCGGATGATACGGGGCCGGCAACTGGCGGCCTTTCAGATCACGCCCGATGTGATCGAAGACCTTTGGTACGAGCGCATGGCTGCCATGGGCATTGGCCAGATCCGCCTGTCTGACTCTTCAAACACCGCCCTGGGCTGGAAAAAAAACATGGTCCGCGCCCGCAAGGTGGGGATCGATGTGGTCATCAATCTGATTTTTTCGCAATCGCAAAAGCACACTGACGCTTATTACGCCAAGCGAGCGCGTGAAGCGGCCAAGCTCAAGCCGCACCGCATCTGCCTGAAGGACCCGGGCGCGCTGCTCACGCCTGAGCGCGTGCGCACGCTGGCGCCTATCGTGCTGGCCAACGCAGGCGGCATACCCGTGGAATTTCACACCCATTGCAACACCGGCCTGGGCCTGCTCAGCACCCTGGAGGCGATACGGGCCGGCATTGTGATCGTCAATACCGCGATTCCCCCCTTGGCCGAATCCTCGTCCAACCCATCGCTGTTCGACGTGGCGCACAACGCCCGCGTGATGGGCCACACCCCCCTCATCAATGAAGCGCTGCTGCGGCCCGTGCAAGCGCATTTCCTGGAGATCGCACAGCGAGAAGGCCTGCCCGTGGGCGTGCCGCTGGCCTACGATGCCCACCACTACCAGCATCAGGTGCCTGGCGGGATGATCTCCAATTTGCGCTTTCAACTGGGCGCTGCGGGCCTGGCGGACAAACTGCCTGCGGTGCTGGAAGAAATTGCGCGGGTGCGCGCCGATTTCGGTTTTCCCATCATGGTCACGCCTTACTCTCAGTTTGTGGGTGCTCAGGCGGTGCTCAACGTGATCACGGGCGAGCGCTACAAGCAAGTTTCAGATGAAATCATCCACTACGCCTCAGGCGGTTGGGGCGAGGAAGAAAGCCAATCCATCAACCCTGAGGTGCGCGAGCAGATTTTGCAGCGCCCACGCGCCAAAGCCCTGGCAGCCCAGCACTATGAGCAGCCCACCTTGGCGCAGGTGCGCCAACAATACGGCGGCTTGGGCGTGTCCGATGACGAATTGCTGCTCAATTTCTTCACCAGCGCCCAACAGGTGGCCCAAATGCGCCAGGCCAGACAAATGGGCCGCGATGGACAGGACTCGCGTGGACTGCTCGCCTTGATCGCCAAGCTGGGCGCGAGCCGCAGCGTCAAGTTCCTTGAAGTCCAGCGCGACGGCAAGACCGTGCGCTTGCAGGCCTGAATCGCCGCCCGACAAGACCCGACCCCGGAGACACCATGACACAAGCACTGGACTTACTCACCGACGCCGAGGTGCGGCAAATCATCAGCCTGATCGACAGCCTGGACCGCTCCCATGTCGATCACCTGCAGCTCGATATGGGCACCTTCAAGCTCACCTTGGGCAAGGGGCCATGGCCAACAGGCCTCAACGTGCCCCCTTTGGACAGCAGCAGCCTGCCCGCGCCTGCGCCCATGGCCTTGCCCGCAGTGCCAGCTTCACCTGCAGCCGCAGCGCCGCCTGCTGCGGCCAGCGCGCCCAAGACCCCCGCCAAGCCGCAGCCACAAGCCGACTGGCTGCCCGTGGCGGCCACCACCATGGGGCGCTTTTACAGCCGCCCAGATCCGAACAGCCCACCTTTTGTTCAGCTCGGTGAGCGGGTGCAGGCCGAGGACACGGTGTGCCTGATCGAGGTCATGAAACTGTTCAACGCCATCCCTGCGGGCGTCAGTGGCACGGTGGTGCAAGTGTGCGTGCAAGACGCCGACGTGGTCGAGTACGGCCAGGTTCTCTTTTACGTTCAGGCCTGAGCCTGGCATGCCCGTCACCCGCGTCCTGATTGCCAATCGAGGGGAAATCGCCGTCCGCATCATCCGGGCCTGCCAGGGCCTGGGCATAGACACGGTGCTGGCGGCCTCTGAGGCCGACACCGACAGCCTGGCCGCTCGCCTGGCCGGCCGCACAGTGTGCATAGGGCCTGCCAGTGCCAGCCAGAGCTACCTGAACGCGCAGTTGCTGGTCCAGGCGGCGCTGCTGACGGGC
>CANHKH010000489.1 GCA_947460165.1 Comamonadaceae bacterium | reverse complement strand
GGCGTGCACCAGCAGGTGGGCGTAATGGTCTTGCAAGGGCTTGCCTTGTTCGGTCGCCTCTCGCTCGACCACCGGGCCGCACAGCACCAGGTCGGCCACCACCACCGGCGTTTGCGCGTAGTCAAAGGTCAGCACATTGGTGGCGTAGTCCTTGGTGCGGTAATCGCGGTTGAGGGCTTGGCCCTCGTCCAGGCCCACCACGCGCACCGTGAGCTCGGCCGGGCCTTGCAAGGCATGCGACAGCCAGCGCGCCACTTTGGCGCGGCCCAGCACTTGTTTGTGCGCCGCCACGCCAGGGAAGTCGGCAAACTGCAGCGACAAGTCCAGCCCGCTCATCGGCCACCTCGGCGGGGAGAGGCGACTTTGTCCAGCACATCGGCACTGGCCGCAGGGCTTGAACGCTGTTTGTCATAGGCGTCCACAATGCGCGCCACCAGGGGGTGGCGCACCACGTCGGCGCTGGTCAGGCGCGTGATGGCAATGCCTTTGACGCGCTTGAGCACCCGCTCAGCATCGACCAAGCCACTCATTTGCTCAATGGGCAAATCAATCTGGCTCACATCACCCGTGACCACCGCCTTGCTGCCAAAGCCTATGCGGGTGAGGAACATCTTCATTTGCTCGGGCGTGGTGTTTTGCGCCTCGTCCAGGATCACAAAAGCGTGGTTGAGCGTGCGCCCGCGCATGAAAGCCAGCGGGGCAATTTCAATTTGTTGGCGTTCAAAGGCTTTTTGCACGCGCTCAAAGCCCATGAGCTCGTAAAGCGCGTCATAGAGCGGGCGCAGGTAAGGGTCCACCTTTTGGTTGAGGTCGCCCGGCAAAAAGCCCAGGCGCTCGCCCGCTTCGACGGCTGGTCGGGTGAGCACAATGCGCTGCACCGAGCTGCGCTCCAGCGCATCCACCGCGCAGGCCACCGCCAGGTAGGTTTTGCCCGTGCCGGCCGGGCCAATGCCAAAGGTGATGTCGTTCTCGGCAATGTTGTGCAGGTACTGGCCCTGGTTGGTGGTGCGCGCCTGCAAGTCGGCCCGGCGGGTGGCCAGCGTGGAGGCGCCGTGGCCTGCCTTGGCCGTGCCATCGCCCGCCAGCATGAGCTGCACCTGCTCGTCAGGAATGGGGCGGCTGGCCATTTCATAGAGCGCCTGCAGCAATTCCATGGCCTGCTGGGCCTGGGCCTTGGGGCCGTCGACCTTGAACTGCTCAAAGCGGTGGGCAATGCTCACTTGCAAAGCCGCCTCAATGGTGCGCAGGTGCGCATCGGTCGGGCCGCACAAGTGCGCAAGGCGGGCGTTGTTGTGGGGCGTGAAGGTGTGGCGAAGAATCAAGCGGTGTGTCCTGAGGGGGTCGGGCGCTTTGGCGCGCCAAGGGTGGAGATTGTCTGTCCTTCTGCGAGCCGTGTCTGCGGGCAGCGTCTGAGGGCGCGCATTTCGGGTCTGCCGGCGCTCATGGTGCACTGCTAAGATTTGCCCATGATTGGACGCATCACTGGCCTCTTGGCCGAGAAAAACCCACCCGAGCTGCTGGTGGATTGCCAGGGCGTCGGCTACGAGCTGCAGGTGCCCATGAGCACCTTTTACAACCTGCCGCCGCTGGGCGACAAGGTCAGCTTGCTGACCCATTTTGTGGTGCGTGAAGACGCGCAAATCTTGTACGGCTTTGGCAGCTCGGCCGAGCGCGCGGCCTTCAGGCAGCTCATCAAAATTGCTGGCGTGGGCCCGCGCACCGCGCTGTCTGTGCTCTCGGGCATGAGCGTGGACGAGCTCTCGCGCGCCATCAGCAGCCAAGAAGCCGGTCGCCTGACCAAAGTCCCGGGCATAGGCAAAAAAACAGCCGAGCGCTTGCTGCTCGAACTCAAAGGCAAGCTGGGGGCCGACCTGGGTCTGCCGGTGACGCTGGCCAGCGGTGCGCACGCCGACATTGAGCAGGCCCTGGTGGCCCTGGGCTACAGCGACAAAGACGCCGCCGCCGCCTTGAAGGCCTTGCCGGCCGACGTGGGCGTGAGCGAAGGCATCAAGCTGGCGCTCAAGGCGCTGGCCAAGTAAGTCTTTGCTGGGCGGATATCCTGCGGATATACTTTGCCAATGACCGCATCTCTACTCACCATCGCCGCCTGGGGCAACAGCCACGGCATACGCCTGAGCCGCGAGTTGATGGCGAGTCTGGGTGTGGCGCCAGGCACGCCGCTGCAGGCCACTGTGGTGGCCAAAGGCTGCCTGGAGCTGCGGGTCACCCCACAGCGGCCCAGCTTGCAAGACAAGCTGGCGGCTTTCGACCCCGCACTGCACGGTGGCGAGGCCATGGCAGATGCACCGCAAGGGGCCGAATTCGGAGCCAGGCCGTGAGCCGTGCCTGGGTTCCAGACAGGCAAGAGATCATCTGGATCGATTTCAACCCGCAGGCAGGCCACGAGATGCGCCACAGGCACCCCATGCTGGTGCTCTCGCCCCAGGCCTTCAATGACAAAACCTCCATCGTGATCGGCCTGCCCATGTCCACGGCCGGCTACAACGCGACCAATCCCTTTGCGATTGACAACAGCCGCTGGGCCAAAGAGCCCAGCTTCATCCTTTGCAACCAACCCAAGAGCTTGGATTGGCGGCAACGCCAAGCCAGCAAGCACCCCTGGAGGCGCGTCAGCGACGCCGTCTTTCTGGATGCGCGCTTGGGGCTCAACGACATTCTTCAACTGCTGCCGCCATGAGCATACAAACCGACGACTTTGCGCCTGCGCCCAAGCGCGTCATGTCGGCCGCGCCCGACTCGCCCAAAGAAGAGGCGCTGGAGCGCGCGCTGCGCCCCAAGCTGCTGGACGAGTACGTGGGCCAGGCCAAGGCGCGCGAGCAGCTTGAAATTTTCATAGGTGCGGCCCGCCAGCGGGGCGAGGCCCTGGACCATGTGCTGCTGTTTGGCCCGCCCGGCCTGGGCAAGACCACGCTCAGCCACATCGTGGCCCACGAGTTGGGCGTGAACCTGCGCCAAACCAGCGGTCCGGTGCTTGAAAAGCCCAAGGACTTGGCGGCGCTGCTGACCAACCTTGAAAAAAACGATGTGCTCTTCATCGACGAGATTCACCGCTTGTCCCCGGTGGTCGAAGAAATCCTCTACCCCGCGCTGGAGGACTACCAAATCGACATCATGATCGGCGAAGGCCCGGCCGCCCGCAGCATCAAGCTCGACCTGCAGCCCTTC
>CANHKH010000488.1 GCA_947460165.1 Comamonadaceae bacterium | reverse complement strand
TCGGTCTACATCCGCTTGTCGATGAACGAGTCGCCTGCCTTCGTCAAAATGAAGTCTGAGGGCAAAACCTCCAAGGCCCCGCTGTCCGAGTCTTTCGGCCAATGGAAAAACCTCAAGATCGTGCTGCTGGCCTTGTTTGGCTTGGTCGCCGGTCAAGCGGTGGTCTGGTACTCCGGCCAGTTCTACGCCCTGTTCTTCTTGACCAGTGTGCTCAAAGTGGACGGCGCCACCGCCAATATTTTGGTCGCTGCATCGCTGATCATTGGCACGCCATTTTTTGTGGTGTTTGGCGCTCTGTCTGACAAGATCGGCCGCAAGCCCATCATCTTGGCTGGCATGGCCTTGGCCGTGGTCACCTACTTTCCGCTGTTCACGGCGCTGACCAAAGCCGCCAACCCTGACCTGGCAGCCGCTCAGGCCAAGAACAAGATTGTGGTGTCCGCACCGGCTGGCGACTGCTCCTTCCAGGGCAACCCCGTGGCCCGCGAGATCGACTTCACCAAGTCCTGCGACATTGCCAAGCGCTTCCTGGCCCAAAACTCGGTGAGCTATGACAACGTCACCGTGACCGAAGCGGGTCCGTCCACCGTCAAAATTGGCGATAAGGTCATCACCGCCCCCGTGGCCAAAGTGGTGAACAGCAAGTTTGACGAAGAAAGCGTCAAGGCCATTGCCGCCTTCAAGAAAGAAATTTCTGAGGCGCTCAAAGAGTCTGGTTACCCCGCCAAGGCAGACCCTGCCAAAGTGGACAAGCTGACCATCATCGTGATCTTGTCCATCTTGGTCATCTACGTGACCATGGTGTACGGCCCCATTGCCGCCATGTTGGTCGAAATGTTCCCCACCCGCATCCGCTACACCTCCATGTCGCTGCCTTACCATATTGGCAACGGCTGGTTCGGCGGCCTGATGCCCACCATTGCCTTTGCCATGGTGGCCCAGAACGGCAACATGTACTACGGCTTGTGGTACCCCATCACCATCGCCGCCGTGACCTTTGTGATTGGCCTGTTGTTTGTCAAGGAAACCAAAGACGTCGACATCTACGCCGACGACTGAAGGCAAGTGATCCCGGAGCCCTTGTCCGGGACGCTTAATCAAGGGCCTTCCTGATTTGGGAAGGCCTTTTTTTAAGGGTTTTTGTTTTTGGAGGAACTCATCATGTGGAAAATTGCAGTTGGTTTTGTATTGTTTGCGGCCCTGGCCATGTTCGTCATCATCAAGGGTGGCGACAACCTGGACATGAGCGGCGAAAAGCACGGCTCTGACACGGCCCACCCACCGGCCGCCGCCCCGGCTGCCGATGCCACCGCCTCTGCCGCTGCCGCACCCTTGGTGCCCGGTGCAGCTGCGGCCCCCGCCCCGGCCCCGGCCGCCGCGAAGTAAGTTTTTTTCTCTGAATGGCCCGCGCCCTCCATGGGGGGCGCGGGCTTTTTTACGCCTGCGCCTGCCAGCCGATACCCTTGGATACCCTTGTGCCCTGCTCAGGGGGACCCCCTCCCTAGAATGATGGCCCTCACCACCGAAGGGCTACCCCATGACGCAAGGACTGATCCGCATTCGCGGAGCCAGGCAGCACAACCTCAAGAACATCGACCTCGACATCCGCACGGGTGAGCTGACGGTGGTGACCGGGCCCAGCGGTTCGGGCAAGTCTTCATTGGTGTTTGACACGCTCTTTGCCGAGGGCCAAAGGCGTTATGTCGAGACTTTTTCGGCCTATGCCCGGCAGTTTTTGGACCGCATGGACAAGCCGGCGGTGGACAAGGTCGAGGGCGTGCCCCCGGCCATTGCGATTGACCAGACCAACCCAGTGCGCTCCTCGCGCTCCACGGTGGGCACCATGACGGAGCTCAACGACCACCTCAAGCTCTTGTTTGCCCGGTCCACCCGGCTGTTTGACCGCGACACCGCCCAGCCTGTGCGGCAAGACACGCCCGAGACCATTTACGCCGAGCTTTTGGCGCGCAGCGCGCAGGACGACCCCCGCCTGATCCTCACTTTTCCGGTGCAGCTGCCCGAGGGCACCAGCCAAGAGCAGCTCGAGCAGTGGCTGTCGGCCAGCGGTTTCACGCGGGTGCACGAGCCCGCCGAGGCGGCTTTCAACGAGCCGGGCAGCGTGCATGTGGTGGCCGACCGTTTTCGCATTCAAAGCGCAGAAAAAGTGCGCGCCATCGAGGCCATAGAGGTCGCGCTCAAGCACGGCGGCAGGCTCAATGTGTTTGTGCAAGCCGAAGCTCGGCCTGAAACCCTGTGGCGCTACTCCACCGGCTTGCACTGCCCCGAGAGCAACCTGCGCTACACCGAGCCCACGCCTTCTTTGTTTTCCTTCAACTCGGCCATGGGCGCGTGCGAGACCTGCCGTGGCTTTGGCCGCGTCATTGGCGTTGATTTGGGGCTGGTCATCCCCAACGACAAGCTCACCTTGCGCATGGGCGCCATCAAGCCCATGCAGACCCCCGCTTGGCAAGAGGCCCAAGACGATCTGTTGCGCCACGCCGAGGTGGCCGGCATTCCGCGCGACACGCCCTGGAGCAAGCTCACCCAAGAGCAAAAAGACTGGGTCATCAACGGTTCGCCGCACTGGAAGGGCCAGTGGAACAAGCAGTGGTTTGGTGTGCGCCGCTTTTTTGAATACCTGGAAAGCAAGGCCTACAAGATGCACATCCGCGTGCTCTTGTCCAAGTACCGCAGCTACACGCCCTGCCATGTGTGCGGCGGCGCGCGCCTGAAGACCGACGCGCTGCTCTGGCGCCTGGGCAGCCAGGCTGCGGCCGATGCGGTGCTGCCGCCAGCCCAACGCTTCATGCCTGTGGGCGTCAAGTGGAGCCGCGCGCAGCTGCAGGCCTTGCCGGGCTTGTGCCTGCACGACCTGATGCAGCTGCCGATTGACCGGCTCAGGCGCTTTTTCGATCTGCTGGCGCAGGCGAGCCCCCACCCCAACCCTCCCCCAGGGGGGGAGGGAGCGAAACCCGCTCTTCCAACTCCCTCCCCCTCTGGGGAAGGGCCATCTCTGACTCCCTCCCCCTCTGGGGGAGGGCAGGGGTGGGAGCACGCGGTCTCCGCAAGCGGCCATCTCCACGACGGCGAGCGCCAAGCCCTCAAGCTCTTGTTTGAAGAAATCCAAACCCGCCTCAAGTACCTGTGCGACGTGGGCATTGGCTACCTCACGCTGGACCGCCAAAGCCGCACCCTCAGCGGCGGCGAGGTGCAGCGCATCAACCTCACC
>CANHKH010000487.1 GCA_947460165.1 Comamonadaceae bacterium | reverse complement strand
AGGAATGGACAAGCTGGCGCTGCGCGCCGAGGCGCCTTCGCCTGCAATCATGGGGGCGCTGGCCGTGGTGGCGCTCCAGCGGTTGTCCTCGCACACAAAGAGCACGGGCAACTGGTGAATGCTGGCCCAGTTGAGCGACTCCAAAAACGGCCCCCGGTTGATGGCGCCGTCGCCAAAAAAGCACACGGTGATGGCCTTGCGGCCTTGCAGCTTTTGAGCGTGGGCCGCGCCCACGGCAATCGGCAGGCCGGCGGCCACCACGCCGTTGGCCCCCAGCATGCCGACAGAAAAATCGGCAATGTGCATGGAGCCGCCTTTGCCGCCATTGAACCCCGTGGCCTTGCCATAGAGCTCGCACATCATGCCGGCCAGGTCTGCGCCCTTGGCCAGGGTGTGGCCATGGCCGCGGTGGGTGGAGGTCAGCAGGTCTTGCGCATGCAGGTGGGCGCACACGCCCGCCGGCACCGCCTCTTGGCCTGTGGACAAATGCAAGGGGCCGCGCACCTTGGCACTGCCATCGGCGGTTTTGTTGTAGGCGCTCACCCCCCCTTGGCTGATGACCTCGGCCGCGTCTTCAAAAGCGCGAATGCGGCTCATGCAGCGGTAGAGCTCGCGCAGCGTGTGAATATCTGGGTGGGCCGACAAGTTCATTCCTTTGCAGTAAGAGGCACCGTTCACATACTCAGTAGATACCCTGAGTAACTCTGGCGGTGCATGTTCAAAGAGTGTCAACATAGTCTAGGCTATGCTCATATTCATGAAGACCCCTGATATTTTCGAGGACAAGCTGGGTATGTGGTTGATGGCAGCCTTGCTCTGCATCACCTTGCTCAATGTGTTTGTGCGCTACTTCACCGACCAGTCCTTTGCCTGGACGGAAGAGATTTCTTGCTTCTTGATGTTGGTGCTCAGCCTGGCCGGCAGTGCGTCGGCATTGGTGCGTGACAGTCATATTCGGGTGGATTATTTTTTGTTGCGCGGTGAGCCTGCGCGCCAACGCCGGCTGGCTGTGCTGTCAGACCTCGCCACCGCTTTTTTCTTTGGGGTCTTGGGCGTGTTGGCCGCGCAAATGGCCTGGGACGAGTTTCGTTTCAATGAAACCTCGCCGGCCATTGGCATCCCCAAATGGTGGTATTCGGTGTGGCTGCCCGTGTTTTGCGGCGTGTTGTGTGCCCGCGCCTTGCAGCGCTGGCAGCGCCTGAGGACCCGCCCATGATTGGCGCCACCCTTTTTGTGGTGTTCGTGGTCCTCATGCTGGCCGGCGTGCCCATTGGCGTGGCCTTGGGTGTGGGCGGTGCCTTGGCCATTGGCTTGTCCAACCTGGACACGGCCCATTGGGGTTTGCTGGCTGTGCCGCAAAACTTTTATGCCTCGCTGACCAAGTACCCGCTGCTGGCCTTGCCCATGTTTGTGCTGGTGGGCTCTATTTTTGACCGCTCCGGCATTGCGCAGAGGCTGGTCAATTTTGCGGTGGCTATTTTGGGCCGCGGCCCGGGCATGCTGCCCGTGGTCGCCATTTTGGTGGCCATGTTTTTGGGCGGCATCTCAGGCTCAGGGCCGGCCAATGCGGCGGCCGTGGGTGGCGTGATGATTGTGGCCATGGCCCGCGCCGGTTACCCCGCCCCGTTCTCGGCCTCGGTCATTGGTGCGGCAGCGGCCACCGACATATTGATTCCGCCTTCGATTGCGCTCATCATTTACAGCGTCATGGTGCCTGGTGCCTCGGTGCCGGCGCTGTTTGCCGCGGGCATGGTGCCTGGCATTCTGGCAGGCCTGGCCCTCATCGTGCCCACCTTGTGGTTGGCGCGCAAACACCAAATGGGCCAACTCGAGGCGGGGCTGCCCCGGCCGCTTTTTTGGACCAGCTTGCGAGAAGCCAGTTGGGGCTTGTTTGCCCCTGTGCTGATTTTGGGCGGCATGCGCCTGGGCTGGTTCACCCCCACCGAGGCGGGCGCCGTGGCCGTGGCCTATGGGCTTTGGGTGGGCATGTTCATTCACCGCACCATTCAATGGCGAGATTTGGGCGCCATTTTTCGCGAGTCGGCCGAGATCTCGGGCGTGATCTTGCTGGTGATTGGCTTGGCATCCATTTTTGCGTATGCGGTCAATACCCTGGGCATCATTGACCCCATCACCCGTGCCATCACCAACTCCGGCTTGAGCTCCACAGGGGTGTTGCTCTGCTTGGTGGCTTTGTTGCTGGTGGTGGGCATGTTTTTGGACGGTATTTCTATCTTCTTGATATTTATTCCGCTGGTCATGCCGCTGATGCGCACCTACGGCTGGGACCCGGTGTGGTTTGGTATTTTGATGACCATGATGGTGGCGGTGGGGCAGTTCACCCCGCCCATGGCCGTCAACCTGATGGTCTCGTGCAAAATGGCGGGCGTTTCCATGGAGGAAACCTTTCGCTGGGTGTGGTGGTTGGTGCTGGGCATGATGGTCAGTTTGTTGGCCGTGTTGTTCATGCCCTCGCTGGCCCTGTGGCTGCCCGCTTATTTGGGTTATTGATTCGCCCCCTCAAACCAAGGAGACAGTATGTCCTTTCCATCTTTTCAATTTAAACCACTGAGCCGCCGCCTCATGGGCGTGTTGGCCCTGGGCCTGGGTTTGAGCCTGGGCGCCCAAGCCCAAACAGCCTTGCCACCAGGCTACAAAGCCGAGTACAAGCTCTCTACCGTGGTGGGCACGGCCTTTCCTTGGGGCAAAGGCGGTGAGATTTGGGCCAACATGGTGCGCGAGCGCACCCAGGGCCGCATCAACATCAAGCTCTATCCCGGCGTGTCTTTGGTCGGTGGTGACCAAACCCGCGAGTTCACCGCCATTCGCCAGGGCGTGATTGACCTGGCCATCGGTTCGTCCATCAACTGGTCGCCCCAGGTCAAAGAACTCAATTTGTTTTCGCTGCCTTTTCTGATCAGCGACTACGCCGCACTCGATGCCATCACCTCTGGCGAGGTGGGCAAAGAGATGTTTGCCATCTTGGACCGCTCTGGCGTGGTGCCCTTGGCCTGGGGTGAAAACGGCTTTCGGGAACTGACCAATTCCAAGCGCGAAGTGCGCACCCCCGCCGACCTCAAGGGCTTGAAAGTTCGCGTGGTGGGCTCGCCCCTCTTTATTGACATGTTCACCGCCTTGGGCGCCAACCCCGTGCAAATGAGCTGGGCCGATGCGCAGCCGGCCTTGTCATCGGGCGCGATTGACGGTCAAGAAAACCCCGTGTCCATCT
>CANHKH010000486.1 GCA_947460165.1 Comamonadaceae bacterium | reverse complement strand
TTTGGTCTGGGCTACGCCCCCGAGGGCTGGCGCGCCCTGGCCAGCGTCTTCCCCGACTACAGCGACCCGCTCTTGGTGGAAAGCGGCCTGGTCATCAGCGCCGAGGCCGAGGCCGGCCAGCCCGAGGGCGAGGCCAAGCGCTACGACCGATTTCGGGACCGCGTGATGTTCCCCATCCGCAGCGTCAAAGGCGAATGCATAGGCTTTGGTGGCCGGGTGCTGGGCGATGAAAAACCCAAGTACCTCAACTCGCCAGAAACCCCGGTGTTCAGCAAAGGTCGCGAGCTCTACGGCCTGTTTGAAGCGCGCGCGGCTCTTAGAGAGCTGGGCTACGCCCTGGTGACCGAGGGCTACATGGACGTGGTGGCGTTGGCCCAGCTGGGCTTTGCCAACGCCGTGGCCACCTTGGGCACGGCCTGCACCAGCGAGCATGTGCAAAAACTGTTCCGCTTCACCGAGGCGGTGGTCTTTAGCTTTGACGGCGACGCCGCCGGCCGGCGCGCCGCGCGCAAAGCGCTGGACGCCTCGCTGCCCTTTGCCACCGATACACGCTCGGTCAAATTTTTGTTCCTTCCCGCTGAGCACGACCCGGACAGCTTCATCCGTGAACGGGGCCAAGACGCGTTTGGCCAAGCCGTGGCCCAAGCCGTGCCGCTGTCGCGCTTTCTGATTGATTCAGCCAGCGAAGGCTGCGAGATGAACACCGCCGAGGGCCGCGCCCGCATGGCCAGCCAAGCACGCGAGCTCTGGCTGCCGCTGCCCGACGGCGCGCTCAAGCGCCAGTTGCTGGCCGAGATCGCCGACCTGGTGCAAATTGACGGCCGCGAACTGCTGCAAATTTGGCAACCGCAAGGCACTGGCTCGGGCTCAGGCATGGCCAAAGGCCAGCGGGGCGACGCTCGCCCTGCCAAGCGCTCGCTGCGGACAGCACGGCCGGCCACCCCAACGCCGCACGACATGCCCGACTACGACTCCCAGCCGCAAGACTGGCCTGGTGAAGACGGGTATGGGGCATCTGAGATGGCCAGCGCCCTGCCCTATCCCAGTTACACGTCCACCAAACGCAGCACCCGCGTGCCCGGCCGCATGATGCCCGCCAGCCGCGAAGACCGGGTGCTGCGCCTGCTGCTGACCGAGACCCGACTCTGGGACCGTTTGAGCCCGCCAGAACATGCGCTGCTGTGCGCGCTGCCCCAGCCCCATGGCGCGCTGTTCACGTGGTTGGAGGCCCAGTTGCACGAGCATGGCGACCAGCCCTGGGCCGCCCTGCGTGAGGGTTTGCGCGGCCAGGTGCATGAAAACTACGCGGTGCAACAGGTTGAGCAGATTCCCGAGGGCATAGAGCCCACCTGGGAGGAGACGCGGCCCATCATCGACGAGTTGCTGCGCCGCGCCCAGCAGCAAGAACTCGAAGTCCTGGCCGCCCAAGCCGCCACCGACCCGCAAGCGCTGGCGCGTTTCAAGGCGCTGTCAGCGCAGCTCAAGCCACGCTGAACACGCTTGGCCAGTGGGCGATCAATGCCGCCCGTGGTGCGCATGGCGGCCCCCATTGAAGCGACCCATCACGTAGCCCACCAACAAGGCCATCAAAACCGCCTGCATGGGTCGCTCTTGCACCGAGTGCCGCGAGTAATCCAGCGCGCGTGCGGGCATATCGGTCAAACCTTGGGCCCGCTCATCCAGGCGGCCAGCCCAGTCGCGTGCGGTGCGGGCCAGTCGGTCCACGGAGTGGTGGGCTGCGTCCTGGGCCCGGTCCACGGTTTGGCCGACATCGTGGCAAGGCATTCCGCCCGACCCCCCTACCGACCCTGTGCCCAGACCGCTGGGCTCCGCATTCGTGCGACTGTAGGTGGAGCCCCCCAGACCCGCACTGGGCTTGTCTTGGTTGCCGGTGTCGCTGGGGCCTGAGCCGGGCAAGCTGCTGGTGTCGCTGGAGCTCAAAGAGGGGTTGTCCATAAAAATCTCCGAAAAGGGTGAAACGGGATGGCACGGGCGTGTGCGCGGTGCGTGCTGGTCTGCTGGCAAAGCGACCAGCACAGACTCTATGAGCCAGACCTGCACTCGGGCTGTGGGGCCAAGCAGGTGGGTGCCGTAGGACAGATGGCCAGGCGAATCGAGCCGCACGGTCCTACGCGATGCGGCCCGTCCGACCGACAAGTCCCTAAGCCAGCAGGCGCTGAGATAGCGGCAGGAGAAATCAGCCATGCCGCCCAAGCAGTCCAGGCCACCACCTGACAGTCCCGAGCTCTTTGCGCCCCCTTTGCCCGGCGCCGCCCTGTGCGCCCAAGAAGTGCGAATACCTCTGGGGGAAACTTGGCTGTCTGGTGATTTGGTCACACCTGTGGGCATGAGCGGCTTGGTGTTGTTTGCCCATGGCAGTGAAAGCGGCCGACACAGCGCCCGCCACCGACAAGTCGCCGCCAGGCTGCACCAAGCTGGTCTGGGCACGCTTTTATTTGACCTGCTCACCGCGCAAGAGGTGCAGGCAGACATTCACACCGCCGAGCACCGTTTCAACATCGCCTTGCTGACAGAGCGCATGCAAACGGCCACGCTGTGGGTGCTCAAGCAGCCTGGTTTGTGGGAATGGCCCTTGGGCTATTTTGGGAGCAGCACGGGCAGCGCCGCCGCGCTGATCGCGGCCGCACGCATGGACGGCCGTCTTGCGGCGGTGGTCTCATGCGACGGGCGCCCCGACCTCGCCGGGCCTGTGGTGCTGGCCAGCATCAGTGCGTCTACGCTTTTTATCGTCGGTGACGCGAACCGGCACCTGCAGACACTGAACCTTGAAGCCTTCGGCCACCTGCAATGCAGCAAGAAAATGGCACTTGTTGCAGGGGCCACGCGCTTGTTTGAAGACAGCGGCTCCATGCATGAAATGTCTGGCCAGGCCGCCGAATGGTTTGGTCTGCACTTTCAACAAGCCCATCTTGCGCTGCCTGCCTCGCAGAGCGATTGACAGATCCACTCAGGCTTGTGACCACAGGCTCAGACCGTCTTGGCCTCAGACTTGTCGGGCGACGCTGACAGCGCATCGGGTGTGAAGGTGCTGCCCGACATCCGCACTGTCTGAGTTGGAGGCAGCTCATGGGCCGAGCTGCGCAATGTGGCAAGGCCATTGTTCTGGGAGGCCTGTGCGCTTTGCACAATGCGCTGGGCCGCTTCCTTGAACAAGCTGCAATGCGTCATGGTTGGACTGTCCTCTTTCAGGAAAACATATAGCTCTGATGAGCTGAACAAAAC
>CANHKH010000485.1 GCA_947460165.1 Comamonadaceae bacterium | reverse complement strand
CATGCGTGCACCCCCAACCAGCGCAGCAGCGAGGCAGCCACGGCCTCGGCTTGCTCCATGGGCGCCATGTGGCCGGCGTCTTCAATGATGTCCAGTTGCGCGTGCGTTGCCAGCGCCTGCATGGCCTGGTGCTGGGCCACGTTGGCCCAACTGTCCTGGCGGCCGCATTGCACCAGTGTGGGCATGGTCAGGCGCTCCAGCACCGTTGTGGCGTCGGGGCGGCTCAACAGGGCGCGGATTTGGCATTCAAAAATGTCTGCGCTTTTGCGCTCGAACATGTCCAGGATGGCCGCGATCAGCGCCTGGTCTGCAAGCCGCTGGGGATGAACCATGCCTTGCACCCATTCGGTGGCCATGGCGCGCAGGCCTTGCTCGCGCGCCATGCTCAGCAGCGCCTGGCGTTTGCTCGCTTCAGCGTCGCCCGCCGCGCCAGCGGCCCGGGCGCTGTGGCCGGTGTCCATCAAGGCCAAGTGGCTCACGCGCTGCGGCGCCAACCGGCACACCTCCAGCGCCACGCGCCCGCCCATGGAGTGGCCGGCCAGGGCAAATTGCTCGGGTGCAGCGGCCAGCAGGCGCTGGGCCATCTCGGGCAGGCTGTCGCTGTCACCGTGGTCTACCACCACACAGTGGCGGTGGGCAGACAAGCGGGGCAGCAGCGGCGCCCAGACGGCGGCGTCGCACATCAGGCCGGGCACCAGCACCAGGGTGGGAAGGTTCATGGTCACAAATCTCCAAAAGGTGGGCGTGCGCTGCGGCGTGAGAAAAAAAGACAGGGGCGCTGCCAAGGCAGGGCCCCTGTGCTTTTCAAACGCTGAGCTCGGTGCTTTGACAGGCCGGCTTGTTTACTTGGTTTTGCCTATGTCTTTGACGTCGGTGACGGTCTGGATCTCCATGTTCCAGAGCTGGCCGTCGACCTTTTCAACACGGCGCACGTACACGTTTTGCACCACATCACGGGTTTGCGCGTCGATGTACATGGGCCCGCGTGGGCTTTCAAACACTTGGCCCTTCATGGCGTTGAGCAGGGTCTCGCCCGTGCCGCCTTTGGTGGCTTTGGCGGCCTCGTAGATCACGCGCATGCCGTCATACGCGCCCACGCCCATGAAGTTGGGGCGCATGCCGTTGTTGGCTTTGCCAAAGGCATCGACAAACTTTTTGTTGGTTGCAGATTTGTGGGCCGCAGAGTAATGGTGGGCGGTGACCACGCCCACGGCGGCGTCACCCATGCTGTTGAGGATGTCGTCGTCGGTGACGCTGCCTTCGGCAATCAGGCGAATACCGGCTTTGTCCAAGCCGCGCTCGGTGAATTGCTTCATCAGCACCGAGCCCTGGCCCGAGGGCACAAAGGTGAACAGCGCATCGGGCTTGGCGTCCCGCACTTTTTGCAAGAAGGGCGCAAAGTCTGGGCTGCGCAGGGGCACGCGCAAGGTCTCAATCACCACGCCGCCGTTGTTTTGAAAGCGTTGGCTGAAGAACTTTTCAGAATCAATGCCTGGCGCGTAGTCGGTGACCAAGGTCACCACACGCTTGATGTTGTTCTTGGTGGCCCAGTCGCCCAGCACCGTCACCACCTGCGCCACCGTGAAGCTGGTGCGCACAATGAAGGGCGAGGCCTCGGTGATCACCGAGGTGGCGGCCGCCATCACGACCATGGGGGTTTTGGCCTGGGTGGCCACGGGTGCCGTGGCCATGGCCAGGGGGGTGAGGCCAAAGCCGGCCAGCACGTTCACCTTGTCGCCCACCAACAGCTCTTGCGCCAGGCGCCGTGTCACGTCAGGCACGCCGGTGTCGTCTTTGACGATGAGCTGGACTTTTTTGCCACCCACGGTGTCGCCGTTTTGCGCCATGTACAGGCGTGCAGCCGCTTCGAGCTGTTTGCCGGTGGAGGCAAAGGGGCCGGTCAAAGGGACAATCAGGCCGATCTTGAAGGTGTTGTCCTGCGCCATGGCGCTGGGCAAGAGGCCGGCCGTGAGGCAGACCGAGGCCGCCAGGCCGAGGAATTGACGCTTGTGCTGAAAAAAGGCCATGAAGGGGTCTCCGCAGGGTACTGGGTGTTGAATGAACAAAGGCAGGCCCGCAAGCCCGCCTGAACTGTTGAATCTTGTCAAAAATGCCGGGGTGAGTCTAATGCCTTGTTGGTGCCAGCTATGCAAAGGGCTGAATGAAGACCCGAGAAAACCCTGAACTGCCCTGCAAGTGGCCATGCAAAGCACCCACCAGCCCTGTCAGCCCGCCTCGCGCAAGCGGCGACCCAAGTCCCTGAATTGCGCCATCAACAGCGCGGCCCCCGGCGGCGGCAGGTAATCGGCGCGCCAGACCATGCCAATGGGCCGGGGCTGGTGCGTCACCGGCACGGGCAATTCCACCAGCCAACCCGCGCGCAACTCGCGCTGCATTTGGCGGGGTGACATGAGGGCAAGGCGGTCGGTTTCAGCCAGCAGGGTTTGCATCATGAGTGCACTGTTGACCCGCAGCGGGCTGGGCGGCAAGGCCAGACCAGCGGCGTCCAGTGCCTGCTCGAACGCCGCCTGCGCGGGGGTGCGGGGCATGGGCATGATCCAGTCTGCGGCGGCCAAGTCGGCCCAGGCCAAGCGCTGGCGGCCGGCCAAGGGATGGCCGCCCCGCACCACCACGGCCAAGCGGTCTTCAAACAAGGTTTCTTGCTGCAGCCCGGCTGGGGCCGCAGGCCGCAGCGCGCCCAGCATGACGTCGATCTCGGCCTCGCGCAGCCGTTGAACCAGGGCATCGTAGGTGCCGTCCACCATGCTGATGGCCATGCCCGGGTGTGCGCTGAGCACCGCCTCCACGGCTTGGGGCAGCAGCAAACCAGCTGAAAACGGCAGCGTGCCTATGACCAGCCGCCCGCGCAGCGTGCCTTGGCGCCAGCTGATGTGCTGCTCAGCCTGCTCCAGCTCAGCCCACGCGAGCTTGACGGCGTGCAAGGCCAGCTCGCCCGAGTCGGTCAAGCGCAAACCCCGCCGCGAACGCACAAACAGGGCCGATCCCGCCAAATGCTCCAGATGGCCCAACGTTTGGTGCACGGCCGAGGTGCCCACGCCCAATTCCTGGGCCGCAGCCGCCAGCGAGAGCGTGCGTCCCAGCGCCATCAGGGCCTGCATGTGACGCAGGTTCAGCCCGGTGGCAAACCGACTGAGCAGCCAAGACAGGGCGTGCACACCGGTGCGACCTTCCGGCCCGCCCAAGACCGCCAAATAGCCCAAGGCTCGGCCCGCCCGCGCAAGAAACAAAGCGCCCTCTT
>CANHKH010000484.1 GCA_947460165.1 Comamonadaceae bacterium | reverse complement strand
GTTTCTACGTCGGCCACCGCCGCCCAGGCAAAGAGCACCGCAAACACCGCAAAAATGGCCCACAGCATCAGCTTGGAGGCGCTGCTCACTTGGTGGGCGCCCCGCTGCGAAGACGAGGCCACGGTCTGCCCCGCCTCACCCGAGAGCCGGCGCAGCCAAGAAGAAATTTTCCAGACACTCATTCGGGCCACCTCATGCCGCTGGCGATCGTGCGACCGCCTCTGAACCCATGACCTGCTCGGTCGGCCCCTGCGCCACCACCCTGCCCTTGTCGAGCACGATGAGGTGCGTGGTCAAGGCCAAGAGCGAGGACTTGTGCGTGACCGTCACCAGCGTTTGCCCCGACAAGCTGGCCTTGAGCCGGCGAATAAAAGCCTCCTCGGCGGCCGAGTCCATGGCGCTGGTGGCCTCGTCGAGCACCAGCATGCGCGGGCGCGCCACCAGGGCGCGCGCAATCGCCACCGCCTGCCGCTGCCCGCCTGAGAGGCCCTCCCCGCGCTCGCCTATGCGCAGGCTGTAGCCCTCGGGGATTTCGCGCACAAAGTCCTCCACACCGGCCAGGGTGGCCGCTGCGAGCACGTCGGCGTCGGAGACAAACTCGCTGCCAAAAGCAATGTTTTGGCGCAGCGTGCCGCTCATCAACCAGGTGTCTTGCATCACCACGCCCAGGGCGCGGCGCAGGTCGGCCGGATCGATCTGGCGCACGTCCACGCCGTCAATCAGCACCGCGCCACTGTCGGGCGTGTACAGGCCCAAAATCAGCTTGGCCACCGTGGTCTTGCCCGAGCCTATCTTGCCCACCACCGCCACCCGCTGGCCGGGCTCTATGCAAAAAGACACGCCGTCCAGCACAGGCCGGGTGGTCTTGGGGTAGCTGAACACCACGTCCCTGAACTCGATGCGGCCCTTGAAGTCGGGGCGCTCCAAAAAGGTCTGGCCTTCTTTGTGCTCGCGCTCGTGCGCCATGAAGCGGGCCAGCGCCTGGTAGCTTTCCAGGGTTTGGTTCAAGCGGGTGATGAGCTGCGTGACCTGCGCAATCGGGCCCACCGCCCGGCCCGCCAAAATGGTGCAGGCAATGATGGCGCCAAAACCCATTTGCCCTTTTTGCACCAGGTAGGCACCGGCCGTGACCACCAGCACCTGCGTGAACTGCTGGGCCGCGTTGGCCACGTTGCCGGTGAGCTGAGAGAGCATGCGCGTTTGCAAGCCAATGTGCGACTGGTGCGCCACGGCTTCTTGCCAGCGCCTGCGCAAGGAGGCGCCCGCGCCCATGGCCTTGATGGTCTCCAGCCCGCTGAGCGTTTCCACCAAAATCGCGTGCTTTTGGTGGCCGCCTTCTTGCGACTCTTTGATGAGGGCGCGCAGCTTGGGCTGCACGGCGAGCGCGGCCAACACCATCACCGGAATGGCCACCAGTGGCACCCACACCATGGGCCCGCCTATGAGGTAGATCACCACCAAAAAGATGATGGCAAACGGCAAGTCGATAAATGCCGTGAGCGTGGCCGAGGTGAGGAACTCGCGCACCGACTCAAACTCCTTGAGCACGCTGGCCAGGTTGCCGGTGCTGCCCAAGCGCACCTTCATTTTGATGTCCAGCACCTGCTCAAACAGCGCATCGGCAATGGAGGCGTCGGCCTGCGCGCTGGCCATGTCCAAAAAGTAGGCGCGCAGCGAGCGGATCACAAAATCACAGGCAAAGATGATGGTCACGCCCAGCAACAAAGCCGTGAGCGTGTCCATGGCGTTGTTGGGGATCACCCGGTCGTACACCGTCATGGAGAACACCGAGCTGGCAATGGCAAACAGGTTCACCAGCAGCGCCGCCACCGCCACCTGCAGGTACACGCCCTTGGACTGCAGCAAAGGCCCCCAAAACCAATGGCCGCGCCTGCCCATCAAGGCGCCCACGTCCTCGGTAGGCAGCGGCTGGGCCGCATCCGGCTTGGCCCGCCTGGGCACCAGCGCCAGGCTCTGGCCCTGCACCTGGGGCAGCAAGTCTGCCAGCTGCAGGCGGCCGGGCCGCTCCATTTGGTGGGCCAGCAGGGCTCTGACCTGCTGCGCATCCACCCGCTCCAACACGGTGAGCACCGAGCCGTCTTTGAGCCATAGCAAGCAGGGCACAGGCCCCAAGTCGGCCAGGGTCACGTTGTGCTGGCTGACCTCCAGGCCCAGGCTGTCGGCGGCTTCTACCAAGGTGTCCACCGTCCAGGCCGTGCCCAGGTGCGGTATGCGGCTGTCGAGTGCCGCGTCGGAGATGGGTCGCTCCAGCCAGTTCAAAATGGCGCGCAAGCCGGCCTTGAGCGGGTCTGCGGCGGCGCGGGCGGGGAGAGTGGGGGTCACGGCTTCAATCATGGCTTGGGGGTGGCGGGCACGGCTTGCGCTTGCAGCACCTCGTCGAGTTGTCCGCTCACATGGAGCAGCCGGTAGCGGACCTGGGCGTGCTCCACCAGGCCCACAATGAGCTCACGCCCGGCCACGAACAGCTCCTCCTGCGCGCGCAACAGGTCCAGCAAGGCGCCGCGGCGAAAGAAAAACTGCTCGCGCACCACCTCCAGGGCGCGCATGGCGCCTTGCACGCCATCGCGCCTGGCCTTGAGCGCCGCCTCGCCATTGTCGAGCTCGGACAGCAGCTCGCTGATGAGTTTGTCAAGCTGCCGCCGGCGGATGTCCAGCTCCAGCAAAGACTCCTGGCTGCGCAGCTGGGCCTGGCGCTGGCGCGCCTGGTCGGCGCCGCCTGCATACAGGTTTTGGTTGCCCACGATGGCAAACGAGCTGTCAGTACCGGGTGTGCCGCCGCTGTAGAGGTCGCGCCGCGAGCGGCTGACTTCCAGCGTCAGGCGCGGGTAGAGGGCGCTGGCAGCGGCCTGCGCCTCCAGCTCGTACTGGCGGCCCAAGGCGCGCAATTCACGCAGCAGCAAGCTGTCGTCCAGCACAGCGCCGGCGCCCGCAAAACGCTCGCGGGGCAGCGCAGGCGCTTCCAGCAGCGCCAGGGCGGCGGGCGGGTTTTGGTTGTAGATTTCAAAGTAAGCCGCCTGCGCGGCGCGCAGCTGGTTTTCAGCAGCGACCAGGGCGATCTCTGCCTCGGCAATGCGGGCTTGCACGCGCAGCACATCGCTGCGCGAGCTGCCCCCCATTTGCTCGCGCTCTTCCACAAAGCTGCGAATTTGCGTGCGCGCCACCACGTTCATGGCGTTGAGCAGCACCAGCTGCTGGGCCCGGAACACCTGGTTCCAGGCGTCCAGCGCGCGCAAGCTCAGCTC
>CANHKH010000483.1 GCA_947460165.1 Comamonadaceae bacterium | reverse complement strand
TGGCTTGCAGCGACTCTTCAGCGTTCAGCGCCACCCGGGCTTGCACCGCAGGGGCCGTGGGACCCATGGCGGGAAACTCGCTGAAGCGGCGCATGAATTGGCGGTCTATGTGGTCCTTCCAGCGCCAGATCCAGGTGCCCGCCAAGCTCAAGGCGCCGCGCGAGGCCACGGCGTCGCGGTTGCCGGTGCTGATCAGTGCCAGCCAGCGCCGCTGGGGCCTGTAGGCTGTGAGCGGCTGCTGGCGCACGCTGCGGCGCAGGTTGTCGGCCAAGGGCCGGCCCATGCGAACGGCAAACACGCCGGCTTTTTCCAGCGGGCGATCGGTGAACTCGGCAATGTCGCCAGCGGCAAAAACAAGCGGGTCATTTTTGCTTTGCAGGTGTTCATTGACCTCGATAAAGCCCTGAGCGCTCAAGGCCAAGCCCGTGCTTTGCAGCCAGGCTGGCCCGCCGGCCTGGGTCACCCACAGCGTGTCGTCGGCGTCAAAGCTGCGGCCGTCGCGGGTTTGCAGGCAGCCGGGCTGCACCTGCACCACCTCGGCCAGGGTGTGCAGCGCAATGCGGCGCTCGCTGAGCACGCGCCTGAAGCGGGCTTGCACCCGGGCGTTGTGCGTGGGCAAGATCTGGGGGCCTGAGGTCAGCAGCACAAACTGCAAAAACTCCGGGTGGCGGCCCAGTGCGTGCAACTCATGGCGCAGGCGGTGCTGCAGTGACAAGACCATCTCCACCCCGCCCGCGCCGCCGCCCACCACCGCAATCGTCATGCGCCCGCGGTGGACTGGCCACTGCCGCACTTTGTCCAGCAAGGCCAGCCAGCGCTGGTTGAACTGGGCAATGGGTTTGACCGGCACCGCCAAGCCCTCGGCCCCGGCAATGTGCCGCATTTGCGGTGTGGAGCCAATGTTGATGGACAGCAGGTCGTAAGGCACAGGCGGGCGGTCTTGGCAAATCACCTGCTGCTGCTTTCGGTCTAGGCCCACCACGCGGTCGTGGTACAGCCTAGCGCCTGCAAAGGCGCACAGGCGGCCCAGGTCGATGTGCACCTCGTCAAAGCTGTAGTGGCCTGCAATGTAGCCCGGCAGCATGCCGGAGTAAGGCGTGTCAATGTCGGTGCAAATGAGGGTCAGGCGCACGCCGGGCTCGGGCTTCATGGCGAACATGCGCAGCACGCCCACATGGCTGTGGCCGCCCCCGACCAGCACCAGGTCGCGCAGCACGGGTTGGCTCGAAGAGTTCATGACGGGGTCCAGAGGTCTTGCACCCAGCGGTGCAAGGCAGCTTGCTCGGCCTGCGGTTCAAACAGGGGCGCCCTGAGGGCGCACTGGCGGGCCAGTTGCCGCAGGAGTGCATTGTCGTGGTCTTGGGCGCGGCAGGCCCGCAGCAGGCCCGCCAGCGCTTGCGCGTCGCCCACCTCAAACAAGCCGGCATAGTCCTCGCCCAGCAGGCCCACATTGCCGTCTATGCGCGAAGCCAGCACCGGTGTGCCGCTGCACATGGCCTCCATCAGCACATGGGCGCCGCCCTCCATCACGCTGGTGTGCACCAGCAAATGGGCTCTTTGGATGCGCTGGCGGGTTTGCGCGTGTGGGCGCGCGCCCAGCCAGCGGTAGTGTGGGCATTGCGCTTGGGTGTCCAGGGCCGCCTGGCCGAGTTCTGGCGCCAGGGGGGCACCAACGTGGTCGATCAAGACGCCGCCGCCAGCCAACAAGCGGGCCGCGCGCATCAGCGTGAGCGGGTCTTTTTCGGGGCGCAGGTGGCCCACCATGAGGGCGCGCAGGTGGCGATGGGTTTTGGGCAGGGATTGCCGTGTGGGGGTGGACTGCACCATCACCCGCGCCTTGGCCTGGTGGGGCGCGGGCAGGGCCTGCAGGCCCAGCGGCTGCAGCACCACCAGCGAGTGGGCCAGCTCCAGTGAGCGCTGCGCCTGCGCATCGTGCGCCAAGTCGCGGTAGAGGTCGGTGCCTGTGAGCACCACACCCAAGGCAGAGCTGCCATGGCGCTGGTGCCAAGCTTCAATGGAGGCGGCCGAGCGCTTGGCGTGCAGGGCCAGCATGAGCTCGTCTTCTGAGGCCTGCTTGTCTTTGGTATCGGGCCACTCCAACACAATGCGCGCATCATGGGGTGCCAGCATCTTTTGCCACCTTTTGGCGGTTTGCCAATTGCCATTGTTGGCATCGGCCTGCGCCGGACTCACAATCACCACACGGTGTTTTTGCATGGGGCGGTTTATACATGACGGGTGAGCACAGCGCGGGTGAGGAAAAGCTGGCCGCAGGGGAGCGAGCGGGGCTGCTCTACGGGCCTGTGACCAGCCCCTGGCGCACCTGTGGTGTGGCGGATTTGGCCCTGGCTTTGCAAGCCACGCGGGCCACCAGCTTGCAGCTGATGCAGGCCTGGCAGCAAGCCCTGCCGGGGCTGGAGGTGCCGCTGCGCCTGGGTCTGAATTTGCCTTTGTGGGAGTGGGGCCACGTGGCGTGGTTTCAAGAGTGGTGGACCTGTCGCCACCCCGGCAAATACCTAGGCATTCGCAGCGCCTCCAGCGCTGCAGGCTTTGCCCCGCCGCTCTTGCCTGGGGCCGATGATTTTTACGACTCCAGCGAGGTGGCCCACCCCAGCCGCTGGACCTTGGCCTTGCCCAGCTTGCCGCGCACCTTGGCCTACCTCAATGACGTGCTGGCGGCCAGCCTGCAGGCTTTGCAAGCCGCGCCCGACGAGAGCGACGATGCGCTTTACTTTTGGCGCTTGGCGCTCATGCATGAAGACATGCACAACGAGGCCTCGCTCTACATGGCCCAGGCCCTGGGGCTGGCCTTTCCGCAGGCTTTGTGGCTGGGCACAGGCCGGCAGCACCAGGGCTGCACCCTGCCTGAGGCCGCCGCTGCGCTGCGGGTTCCCGCCCAGCAGTGCACCGTGGGCCATGAGGGGACTGGTTTTGCCTTTGACAATGAACTGCCGGCCCACCCTGTGGCTGTGCAGGCTTTGGAGGTGGACGCCGCCCCCGTCAGCTGGGCGCGTTACCTGCCTTTTGTGCAGGCCACAGGCCATGCCCTGCCGCCTTTTGTGCGCTGGGAGCATGGCTGTTGGCAAGGGCTGCATCAGGGCCGCTGGCAAGCGCTGGACCTGCGAGCGCCTGCCGTTCACGTCAACGCCCACGATGCCCAGGCCTGGTGCCAATGGGCCGGGCGGCGCCTGCCCAGCGAGGCCGAGTGGAGCTGCGCGGCGCAGGCGCCCGAATTTGCCTGGGGCCAGGTGTGGGAGTGGACGGCCAGCCCTT
>CANHKH010000482.1 GCA_947460165.1 Comamonadaceae bacterium | reverse complement strand
GAAGACCAGGCTGAACAACACGCCCACCGGCATGCTCAGGCTGATCCAAAAGCCCAGCAAAAGAACCAAGCCGTCCGGATCGGCCTGGGGAAACACCTGTGCAGGCCAATTCCCCGTGAAGAAAGCCGCCAAAAAATTAACCAGCACATAGAGGGTGTAAATCCCGTGCACACGCTCCCGGGTCCAGAGCCAAAAAGCGCCATAAAACAAAATCACCAAGGCATAGGCGCCGAACACGGCCCCCCAGAAAAATGTTTCGTTGCCGCTGTATTTCAACAGCGCTTCGGGCCGCCACAGGTACACGCTGCTGGACATGGCCGTTTGCGATTGCACCCGCAGGTAAAAGGTCTGCACCTGCTCGCCGGGCAAGTTCACGGCAAAAAGAGCCCGGCGGTAGCGGGGTGGGCGCGGCTCGTCGGCGAGTGCGGCTGCCTCTGTCTGCGCCGACTTGGCAGGGCCAAGCGGGTCGGTGGGAGCGATTGAACCCGTGGGGCTGATGGGGCTGATGGGCCTCAAGCTGCCGCTGCTCTCGGCCACAAACAGCTGCACGTCGTCGAGCAAAGGCTGGCGCAGCTCCAGCCACCAGGCGCTGGGGGCCTGGGCGTCGCGCCGCACGGAAAACTTCAACCAGATGGCGTCTGTGGTGAAGCCCAGCGAAAAGCTGCTCAAGGCAGCAAAGGCACCGTTGGGCAGGCGTGCGATGTCCTCTGGGGTCATTCGGCCCCCAGGGTCTCGCCACAGACTCAGCCCTTTGTCCAAAGATATGTAGGGCGCCTGCTTCAGCGTGACGGTGTCAGACTGCAGCGACTCGGCCGAAGCCATGCGCGGCCACGCCAAGGTGCTGCACAGGCACAAGGCCAGTGTCCAGACACCCAGCAGGCGCCACCACGTCATGGGCGCAGGCACTCTTGGCTCATGTGCGCATGAACGATTCATCATGCGCACCGCCGAAACCAGCGTGCCCATGGCGCTTGCATCGAAGATAAAATTGAACCATCTTATGCTGATGACCTGGAGATATTCCAGCTTGTGCAAAACAGCCTTAAATGTCACATTTCGTTATTTTAAGATGCGCTTCAATTCAATAATCAAAGAATGATCAAGGTTCTGGTGCTCGACGATGAAAGTGAACTTCGTGAAGAAGTTGCTTTTTATTTGCGTGCCCGTCAGTGCACAGTGACCGAGGCGGGCAGCATCCGGGAATTTCGAAACGCCTTGGTGCTGCAGGACTACGACATCTTCATCATCGACCGCAAGCTGCCCGACGGCGATGGCCTGGACCTGGTGAGCGATTTGCGCGCGCAAGGCGTGCGCAGCGGCATTGTGGTGTTCACCGCGCGCGATGCCGGCAACGACCGGATTGAAGGCTACCAGCGGCTGGCCGACCACTACGTGACCAAGCCGGTCCGAATGGACGAGCTCTCGGCGGTGGTCGAGTCGCTGGCTTGGCGCGTCAAAGGCCGGCCGGGCTGGCGCCTGCACCATGCCGAATGGACTTTGTATTCACCCAATGGCCACAGCGTGAAGGTGACCGGGCAGGAGCTGGCCTTTCTGACCGCCTTGTCGCAATCGGTTCAAAAAGTCCTCAGCCGCCAAAAATTGGCCGACCGGCTGGGCAAGGACCCGAGCATTTATGAGCCCCGCAACCTGGACGCGCTGGTGCTGCGCTTGCGCAAAAAGGTCGCTGAAGTCACCCCAGAAACACTGCCGCTCAAAACCGTGCACGGCTCGGGCTACACCCTGACCCAAGCCATTGAGCTGGTGGTCTAGCCCAAGACCCGGCGCAAGGCGCCAGCCAGCCTCAAGCGACCAGCCCAATCACCACGGCATGGGGTTCAATGGCTGCCATGGCGGCTTGACGCAGCTTCAAGGGTGTTTGTGCATCGGCAAAGCCCACCAGCCCCAGCCCCGGGCAGAGCTGCAGGCTCACTTCCACGCCCGCGGCCCCGCTGCCGCGGCGCAGCACCTTGCCCCGCAGCAGGTTGACCCCACCCAGCCCCACAATGGTGGGGGCCACGGTCACCGCCGTGGCCTTGCACAGGGCCAGCACCTTTTGGCCTGGCGCAAGGCTGAGCAGCTGCACGCTTTCAAGCGTGATTCGCGAGCACAAGAGCTGCCCATCAGGCAGTGCCAGCACCACGGTCGCCGATCCCTTGTCTGGGCGGATGTCCTGCACCGTGCAAGGCATCTGGTTGCGCATGCTGGTTCTCAGCCCCATGCCCGCAATACCGCGCCAATTCAGCCCCAAGCCCTGTGCAGAGCGCCCAAGTTGGGCCAGCGCCTTTTCACGCGCCGAATGGAGCAAGTCCGCAGCCTGCAAGACCTCCAGCCCTGCGGGCGTGAGCTTGGCCCCTCCCCCGCCAGAGCCGCCCACGGCTTTGTCCACCAGCGGCACACCGGCAAGGTTGCTCAGCGTCTCCAGGGCCTGCCAGGCGGCCTTGTAGCTCACGCCGTTGGCGCGCGCGGCCTCAGAGATGGAGCCGGCCTGCTGCATGGATCGCAACACCTCCAGGCGCTTGTCGACCGCGGGTGCGCCCAACACCTCGTCGAATTGGATTTTGGGTACAGGCATGCTCATCACCCCCAAGTGATGTCATCGCTATTCAAATGTAGAATAGCGAAAAATATTCGATTTCTCATTTTCACACAGCGCAACACCTCATGAAACGACCCAGCCTTGGCGGACTGGCTGCCGCCGTCATCGCCATGGCCATGCCTGTGAGCCTTCATGCCGCCCAAGCCAGCGTGGCGGTCGCAGCGAACTTCATGGCGCCCATGAAGCGCATCGCGCAAGACTTTGAGCGCGACACCGGCCACAAGCTGACACTGGCGTTTGGCGCGACAGGCCAGTTCTACGCGCAGATTCGCCATGGTGCGCCGTTTGCGGTCTTGCTGTCTGCCGACGATGAGACGCCGCTCAAGCTCGAAAAAGAGGGGCTGGGGGTGCCAGGCTCGCGCTGGACTTATGCCATCGGCAAGTTGGTTTTGTGGAGCAAAAAGCCGGGCTTTGTCGATGCGCAAGGGGAGGTTCTTCGCCAGGGCGGATTCGAAAAAATCGCGATGGCCAACCCCAAACTGTCTCCCTACGGCGCTGCGGCCCTGCAAGTGCTGGACCACATGGGCTTGCGCGAACGCACCGCAGCCAAGATGGTGCAAGGGTCCAACATCACGCAGGCCTTTCAATTCGTCTCGTCTGAAAACGCGCAACTGGGATTCATCGCCCTGTCCCAGGTCTTTGAAAACGGCAAGCTCAAGCAAGGCTCCGCATGGCTGGTGCCCAG
>CANHKH010000481.1 GCA_947460165.1 Comamonadaceae bacterium | reverse complement strand
TGGCAGGACCCGGGGATCGAGCGGAATGCCGCCTGGCAAGCCAAAGACGAACTGTACAAAGGCCGGACGAGCCAGCAGGTTCTCCTCGTCGAGCTTGTTCACCATGTACATGTGGCCCAAGTCGAATACCTCGATCTCAGGAACGATGTTCCTGGACTTCATGCGTGCTGACATCTCTCGCAGGTAGTGGGGCGAGTTGTCATAAAGGCGATTGCCAATGTTGAAAGAGCCCGCATCGAGCGACACCATCTCTACGTCCACTTCCACGGCCGCCAGCCTTTCCGCGTGCGAGGCCCTGCCCCCGTTGTCGCCGGCGCTGATGTTGATGATGGCATCGCATCCGGAAGCTTTGATCAGGTCAACGGTTCGGCGGTAGTCCGCCACGTCTGACGTAGTGCTGCCATCGTCCCGCCGTGCGTGAATATGCACCATGGCTGCGCCAGCGCGCCAGCATTCGATTGCTGCGTTGGCCACCTCCTCGGGCGTGACTGGGTGGTGAGGTGTCTTGGAGCGAGGAGGAGCGCCTCCCGTCACGGCAGCGCAAATGATCAGCGGCTTCATGCGATGGCTCCTTGCGCTTGCGCGAGTAGTCGACGTTTCATGTGGTTGACAAGGCCGCCGGCCTGGATGATGCCCAGCACTTCATTGGGGTAGGGAGGGACGGGATAGCGCTGGCCACCAACCACAACCCATCCTTCCTCCAGATTCGCTTGAGCGTGCTCGCCCTGCCTAGCTGCATCCACAGCACCTGGAGAAGTCACCACCGCTAGCCCAATGTTGATTGCGCTGCGGTAGAAGATGCGTGCAAAGCTTTTGGCGACGATGCATGAAATGCCCATGGCCTGGATGGCAATGGGTGCGTGTTCGCGAGAACTTCCGCAGCCAAAATTTTCACCGACAAAGAGAAAATCTCCTGCCGCTACCCGCGCATGAAAATTGTCGGCAACAGGTTCAAAGCATTTGGACGCCAAGACCTGAGGGTCTGATTGACTCAGGTATTTCGCGGGAATGATGACGTCCGTGTCAATGTGGTCGCCGAACACATGAATGTTTCCTTCGAATTTCATGCCAATACCTCCCTGGGATCAGAAATGACGCCGGTCAATGCTGAAGCAGCGGCAACATAGGGGCCTGACAGGTAAACCTCAGATTCTTTGTGCCCCATCCTGCCTCGGAAGTTCCGGTTGTGGGTTGCAAGGCAGACATCTTTGGGCCCGAGCACACCCATGTGAATGCCTGCGCAAGGCCCGCACCCTGGCGGGTTCACCGTTGCGCCAGCTTCTTGCAGCGTATGCAAGATGCCGGAGTTCAAGGCGGCCTTGTAGACAATTTCCGTCGCCGGTGTCACCAGCAGTCGAACACCCTTGGCCACCTTGTTGCCCTTGAGTACTTGCGCAGCTTCTTCCAGGTCTACCAAACGACCATTGGTACACGTGCCTATGGCGATTTGAGTTAATTTCACGCCTGCCAGTTCCTGCACAGGAACTACGGCATCTGGTGAGTGGGGTTTGGCAACCATCGGAGACAGTTCATGGGCTGCGATCCGAACTGTGCGCTCATAAACCGCATCTGTATCGCTGCGATAGACCGTACCGCTGTTGGCGCCTCGCGCCGACAGGTAGTCATGTGTCACATGATCTGGCGCCATGAGTGCGGTCTTTGCCCCCATTTCTATGGCCATGTTGGTGATGGTCATGCGTTGATCCATGCTCAAGCGTTCAAGTGCACTGCCCACAAACTCGATGGCTTTGTAGCGCGCACCATCCACCCCCAACTCCTTCAAGGTGGCCAGGACAAGGTCTTTGCTTGTGACGTAGCGTTGCAGTTCTCCCTCGTAAGACACTTTGATAGTGGGGGGTACCACCAGCCATGTTTGCCCGAAGGTAAATATGTAGGCCATTTCGGTGGAGCCCATTGGAACGGAAAAGCTGCCGAACGCGCCCATGGTGCATGCATGCGAGTCGGCATTGCAAATGAGCATTCCTGGGCGTACATAGCCGAGTTCGGGAATGAGGGCGTGGTCCATGCCTTCTCCATAACCGAAGAAACGCTCGATGCCCTGCTCTTGACAGAACTGCTCTACGTAGGCTACTTCGCTCGCAAAGTGGCTGTCGCGAAAGGGGGCGTGTCGGCCCGCGACGATGCAAATCTTAGAAGGGTCGAATACGCGGTTTGCACCCGCACTTTTCATCTGCCGTATTGCCAGCGGGGCAGTGATGTCATTGGCCATGGCCAGATCCACGTTGACGGTGACCACATCGCCCACGCCAACTTCTTGGCGACCTGACGCCGCTGCCAGCATCTTTTCCGCCATTGTTTTTCCAACCATCGGGTACTCCTTGGCCGCGACGACACACGCAAGCTGATGCCATATCGCGAAGTTAACGTTAACATGCTAATGGTCAATTTTTCTCAAGTCAAGCGATTGCGGGTCTTGTTTTGAGGCTCCTAGGGTAAGCTCCATGGCGATCAAGCACTTGAAGGGCAAGCAAGGATGAAAGAGATACGACCGGAGAGCCTGCGCACGCAAGTCGCGCACTCTACGATGTCGCAAGTGGCAGAGCGCGCGGGTGTTTCCACCATGACTGTGTCGCGCGTGCTTCGTAATCCGTCTCTGGTCTCTGCCGAGACTCGAAGCCGAGTCCAGAAGGCGGTGGAGGAGGTGGGGTACATACCAAACGCCCTTGCCGGAGGTTTGCGCCTTTCTTCCACCAGCAACTTGGTCGCAGTGATCTTGCCGAGTCTGGACAACTCTTTGTATTCCCGAACCATCCAGGGTCTGAGTGATGCATTGGTGGGGCATGGTCTCAATCTCATGCTTGGCGACAATCGCTATTCAAGCATCGTAGAGGAGAGGCTGGTTGAGTCGTTCATGGAGCAGCGTCCCGCCGGCTTCGTTTTGCATGAGACCACGCACTCCGCAAAGACCAAGCGCATGCTGATGCTGGCCAGGGTGCCTGTGGTCGAAATCGGAGATCTGGTTGCGCGGCCGATAGACGCGGTCGTCAGCTACTCCAACAAGTTGGCCTCACAGGCGCTGACCATGCATCTGGCAGGGCGTGGGTACAGAAGGATTGGGTTCGTCAGCGTTCCGATCGCTGGAAACCGCAGGGCGCAGCAACGCCGGGAAGGTTACCTGCAGGCTTTGAAGAATTCAGGCATCACCCCTAGCGAGAAATTGATCATTGAGTGTGAGCCAGGATTTGCAAGTGGCGCGCGAGGCCTGGATTTACTGATTAGCAAACAGGTCAAGGCCGATGCCATCTTTTTTGCCGGTGATGT
>CANHKH010000480.1 GCA_947460165.1 Comamonadaceae bacterium | reverse complement strand
TCGACCTGGATGTTGGCGCCCAGACGCACCATCTCATTGACATGCATGTAGCGGTTTTCAAAAATGGTTTCGGTCACCTTGCTGCTGCCGTGGGCGATCACGTTCAGCGCCATGAACTGCGCCTGCATGTCGGTGGGAAAGCCCGGGTACTCGGTGGTGCGAAAAGATTGGGCCTTGAGGCGACCCGAGGCCTGGATGCGAATGCCGTGCTCGGTGGCGGTGATGTGCGCGCCAGCGGCTTGCAGCTTTTCAATGACGGCGTCCAAGTGGTCGGCGCGACCGTGCTGCAGCAGCACGTCACCGCCTGCGGCCGCCACGGCGCACAAAAAGGTGCCGGCCTCAATGCGGTCGGCCACCACCTGGTGGGTGCAGCCGCTCAGGCGCTCCACCCCTTGAATGCGGATGCGGCTGGTGCCGTGGCCCTCGATGCGGGCGCCCATGTGAATGAGCATCTCGGCCAGGTCGCTGATCTCTGGCTCTTGCGCGGCGTTTTCCAGCACGGTCTCGCCCTGGGCCAGGCTGGCGGCCATGAGAAAGTTTTCAGTGCCGGTCACGGTGACCATGTCGGTGGTGATGCGCGCGCCTTTGAGGCGTGAGGCGCCACCGGCGAGCTTGGCCAGCATGTAGCCGTGCTCCACCGCAATTTGGGCGCCCATGGCCTGCAGGCCTTTGATGTGCTGGTCCACCGGTCGCGAGCCAATGGCGCAGCCGCCAGGCAGGGACACCCGGGCCTGGCCAAAACGTGCGAGCAATGGCCCCAGGGCCAACACCGAGGCGCGCATGGTTTTGACCAGTTCGTAGGGTGCCTCGGGCCGATTCAAGGCGCTGGCATCCAAGCGCACACGCGTGGGTTGCGCCGGGTCGCGCTCGGCGCGCACGCCCATGTGGCCAATGAGCTTGAGCATGGTGGCCACGTCTTGCAAGCGGGGCACGTTGTCCAGTTGCACGGGCTGGTCGGTCAGCAAGGCGGCGCACAGCTCGGGCAGGGCGGCGTTTTTGGCGCCAGAGACTGTGACCGTGCCATGCAGCGTGCGGCCGCCACGAATAAGCAATTTGTCCACGGGCTTTAACCTTGCTGCGCCGACCATTCGGCCGGGGTCAGCGTTTTCATGGACAAGGCGTGCACCTCGTCGGTTTGCATGCGCCTGCCCAAGGTGGCATAGACGCGCTGGTGGCGCTGGATCAAGCGCTGGCCCTCAAAGGCGCTGGAGACGATGACGGCCTGCCAGTGGCGGCCGTCGCCTGAGACGGTGAGGTGCTGGCAGTCGAGGCCAGCGGCAATGAGGGCTTGGAGTTCTTCGGAGGTCATGTCAGGTCTGGAGGTGGCCGGTCGGGCAGCAGGCGTTCAGTGGCGAATCTTGTAGCCAATTTTGAGCAAGTGCAAGGCGGTGGCGCTGACCGCCAGCCAAGCGGCGGCCACCATGGCCAGGCTGATCCAGGGCGAGATGTCACTCACGCCGAAAAAGCCATAGCGAAAGCCGTCAATCATGTAGAAAAACGGGTTGAGGTGGCTGATGGTTTGCCAAAACGGTGGCAGCGAATGGATGGAATAAAACACCCCGCTCAAAAACGTCATGGGCATGATGACAAAGTTCTGGAACACCGCCATTTGGTCAAATTTATCGGCCCACAAACCAGCGATCAGGCCCAGCGAGCCCAGCAAGGCCGCGCCCAGCACGGCAAAAGCCAGCGCCCACAGCGGGTGCAAGAGGCCGGGCTGACCGTACAAAGAGGTCACGGCCAGCACGCCCAGGCCGACGGCCAAGCCGCGCAGCACCGACGAGCCCACGTAGGCAATGAACCAATGCCAGTGCGACAGCGGCGTGAGCAGCAAAAACACCAGATTGCCCATGACCTTGCTTTGCACCATGGACGAGGAGCTGTTGGCAAAGGCGTTTTGCAGCACACTCATCATCACCAGACCGGGCACCAAAAAAGCGGTGTAGCTGACGGTGTCGTAGACCTTCACGTGGTCGGCCATCACATGGCCGAAGATGAGCATGTAGAGCACCGAGGTCAGGATGGGCGCGCCCACGGTTTGACCGGCCACCTTCCAAAAGCGCAGCACTTCTTTGTAAAGCAGGGTTTGCCAGCCACCCACGAGGAACTTGTCTTTCATGACGGCGCTCCCAGCGGCTGAGCTTCGGCTTGGCAGGCCATGACCTCGAGGAACACGTCCTCCAAGTCGGCCTTGCGAATTTCCACGTCCTCCACCGCCAGGCCCGCCTCGCGCACCGCCGCCAAGTACTGCTCAATCTCCAGCGCGTCATGCGCCGGGAACTGCACCACACGGCCGGTCACCCTGGCCTTGGCGGCCAATGCCGGCGGCAACTCGCGGTCGAGTTTGAAGCGCAGCACATTGGAGGTCGCGTTTTTGAGCAGGTCCGAGCAGGTGGCCAGCGCCACCATGCGGCCTTGCTTGAGCATGGCAATGCGGCCGCACAAGGCCTCGGCCTCTTCCAGGTAATGGGTGGTCAGCAGCACCGTGCTGCCCTCGCGGTTGAGCCGGGCGATGAACTGCCACAGGGTTTGGCGCAGCTCCACGTCCACGCCAGCGGTGGGCTCGTCAAGCACGATGACAGGCGGCTTGTGCACCAGGGCCTGGGCGACCAGCACGCGGCGCTTCATGCCGCCCGAGAGCTGGCGCATGTTGGCGCCCGCCTTGTCGGTCAGGCCCAGGCATTCCAGCAGCTCGTCTATCCAGGCGCCGTTGTTTCGGATGCCAAAGTAGCCGGACTGGATGCGCAAGGACTCGCGCACCGTGAAAAAGGGGTCGAAGACCAGCTCTTGCGGCACCACGCCCAGCAGGCGCCTGGCCTGGGCGTAGTCGGCGTGCACATCGTGGCCGTGCACCTTGACCGAGCCGCCACTGGCGCGGGACAAGCCGGCCAAGATGCTGATCAAGCTGGTTTTGCCCGCGCCGTTGGGGCCGAGCAGACCGAAAAACTCGCCTTGCTCGATGTCAAAACTCACCTGGTCCAAGGCCTGGACGGCCGAGCCTGTGCCGCGTGAAGGATAGTTCTTAGAAACAGATTGGAATGAAACAGCAGGCATGTGAACCCGGCATTTTACCGGGCGATCAGTCTTGAGCCCCCAGCGCGGGGACAAGCCCTGGGTTCAGGGGGCGTCAGGCGCAGCGTCAGGCGCTGAGACAGGAGCGGCCTCAGGGGCCGCAGGCACCAATTCGGCCAAGCCATAGAGGCCCGCGAGCTGTCGCAGGCGCGGGGGCATGCCCAAGACCGCAAAGGACAAACCCAGTGACACCGCAAAACGCCTGCAGTCGAGCAACAC
>CANHKH010000479.1 GCA_947460165.1 Comamonadaceae bacterium | reverse complement strand
GACTCCAAAGAACCCGATGAATCTTGTTCATGTTTGAGAGCCCACGCGGGAGCTAATACATAAAAAATGATAATTTCTGAGATTAGTTGATATATCAGGTGAGTTCGATGACAAAACCGTCATCAAACACCTGTGGTCGCGGCCCCATCACGCCGGTGCGGCGCCATATGCACCAAGGTGGCGCACCAAGATGGCGTGCCATGCCATTGAGGCCCGGGTGGCGCCTTCAAAGAGTGCGTGCCAATCCGGCACGCATCGCTTGCAGGCAAGCTCCTCCAAAGTCGAGACGGCCTTCCTCTGTGGGACCCGGCCTGCCGGGTCTGCGGCGGACAGACCTTGTGAAGGAAGTTTTTCAACCCAGTCTGTGCACATGGGCTGACGCCGCAGCGCCAGGTGTTCAAACAAGGTGTTTTGCATCAGCGCAATTGCCGGTTGACGGATGAATTAATTCTCACTAAAAGGAGCTTCCTTCCTTTTTTGAGCTATTTCTTATCAACCAGCACAGGAGACATCATGGCCCACCGCATGCGTTTTGGTATTTTTTTGGCACCTTTTCACAAACCTGGCATCAACCCCACCTTGGCCTTGGAGCAAGATTTGGAGCTCATCCAATGGTTGGACCGCTGCGGCTATGACGAGGCGTGGTTGGGTGAGCACCACTCGGCGGGCTCGGAAATCAGCGCCAGCCCCGAGCTGATGATCGCGGTGGCCGCCGAGCGCACCAAGCACATCAAACTGGGCACGGGCGTGGTCAGCATGAGTTACCACCACCCGCTGTGGGTGGCCGAGCGCATCGTGCAGCTCGATCACCTTACGCGCGGCCGGGTCATGCTGGGCATGGGGCCTGGCTCTTTGCCCAGTGATGGGGCCATGATTGGGGTGTCGCAAAAAGACACACGCCGCTTGCTCGAAGAGGCGCTGGGCGTGGTCACACAGCTGCTGCGCAGTGAGGAGCCGGTCAATTTCAAAAACGAGCGCTGGGAGCTGAACGACGCGCAGCTGCACTTGCGGCCTTATTCCAACCCGCTGTTTGACATCGTGGTGCCTGCTGTGGCCTCGCCCACGGGCCCCAAATTGGCGGGCAAACACGGCGTGGGCTTGCTGTCCATTGGCGCCACCACGGCCGCCGGCTTTGACGCCTTGGCCCTGCACTGGGACGTGATGGAGCAGCAAGCGCGTCACCACCACACCCAGGTAGACCGCAACAAATGGCGCTTGGTGGGCTTGGTCCATTGCGCCGAAACCATGGACCAAGCCTGCCGCGATGTGGAGTACGGCATTGAGCAGTGGTTCCACTATTTCCAGGCGGTGGCGGCCTTCCCGCAAATGGCCATGCCTGGCAACAACGTCAAGGAGATGATTTCATTCATCAACGATTCAGGCTTTGGTGCCATTGGCACGCCAGACATGGTGAATGCACAAATCGAGCGTTTGTGGAAGCAAAGCAATGGCGGCTTTGGCGCTTATTTGCTGCTGGCGCACAACTGGGCCAACTTTGATGCCACCCGCAAGAGCTACGACCTGATGGCCCGCCATGTGTTCCCCGTCTGGCAAGGCCAGCAGGCCACGCTGGGCGCCACCGAACGTGCCCGGGCGAGCCGCCCAGAGCTGGCAGCGATCCACGCCAAGGCGGTGGAAGATGCCACCACCCGCTTTCAAGCCGAAGTGGCGGCGCGTTGAGCCTGGCTTGCCGCAGCCAAGTCCCGCTGCGGCAACAGGCGGGGTGCCGGAGCGCGCTGTGTGCCAAGGCTTGATTGGCGCGCCACAAGCGCGCCGGCTGACAGGTCTGTGGCGCGGCACAATCTGGGCCCATGAGCACCTCGTCTGAGCTTTTCCCCGAGCAGCCCGCCGGCCACCTTCTTGTTGATTGCCTGATTGCCCAAGGCGTGAGCCACGCCTTTGGCGTGCCGGGCGAGAGCTACCTGGCCGTGCTTGACGGCCTGTACGCCAAGGCCGATCGCATTCAATTCATCACCTGCCGCCAAGAGGGTGGGGCGGCCTTCATGGCCGAGGCCCATGGCAAGCTCACCGGCCGCCCGGGGGTGTGCATGGTCACCCGCGGGCCGGGCGCCACCAACGCCAGCATTGGCGTGCACACGGCGTTTCAAGACTCCACGCCCATGGTGCTTTTGGTGGGCGACGTGGCCAGCGACTGCCGCGACCGTGAGGCCTTTCAAGAGGTGGATTTTTTGAGCTTTTTCGGCCCCAGCACCAAGGCCTTTGCCAAGCGGGTCGAGCGCATTGACGATGCCGACCGCATCCCCGAGTACGTGGCCCGCGCCTTTGCCACGGCCATGAACGGGCGGCCCGGCCCGGTGGTCTTGGTGCTGCCCGAGGACATGCTGACCCAGCCCACCCGCGCCCAGCCCTTGGCCCGTGTTGAGGCGGTGCAAGCCTGGAGCGACCCGGGCAGCTTGCGCACCCTGCGCAGCATGCTGCTGGCCTCAGAGCGCCCGCTGGTGCTGGCCGGTGGCAGCGGCTGGACGCCGCAGGCCGCCCAAGCCCTGCAGCGCTTTGCCGAGAACTGGCGCTTGCCGGTGGCCAACGCCTTTCGTTTCCAGGACACCTTTGACAACCACCACCCGCTGTACGCTGGCGAGGTGGGCATAGGCCTGAACCCCAAGCTGGCCGAGCGTGTGCGCCAGTGCGATTTGCTGCTGGCCATTGGCCCGCGCCTGGGCGAGATGACCACCGGCAGCTACACCTTGCTCAAGCCGCCCAAGCTGGCGCAAAAGCTGGTGCACATCCACGCCAGCGCTGAAGAGCTGCACCGCGTGTACCAGGCGGACTTGGCCATCAACGCCACCATGAACGCGGCCGCCCGCTCGCTGGAGGTGCTCAGTGCGCCCAATGAGGTGGCCTGGGAAGACTGGACGCGCCAAGCCCACGCCGATTACCTGGCCAACCTGCAGCCGCCACCGGCAGGCACCTGGCCGGGCGAGATGGACATGCCAGCCATCGTGGCGCTGCTGCAGCAACACATGCCGACTGATGCGGTGCTCACCAACGGCGCGGGCAACTTTGCCAGCTGGACGCACCGCTTTTTCAAGCACCACGGCCTGGCCAAAGGCCATAAAACCCAGCTCGCGCCCACGGTGGGCGCCATGGGCTACGGCGTGCCAGCGGGCATTGCGGCGGCGCTGACCACCGGGCGGCTGGCGCTGACCATGGCCGGCGACGGCGACTTTTTGATGAACGGCCAAGAACTGGCGACGGCCGTGCAGCACGGCGGCAAAAGCATCATCGTGCTGCTCAACAACGGCATGTACGGCACCATCCGCATGCACCAAGAGCG
>CANHKH010000478.1 GCA_947460165.1 Comamonadaceae bacterium | reverse complement strand
TACCTACCGGTTGGGAAACCGGCAGCACGGCCAACTACCAAGACCTCTTTTGGACGGCTGACAATATGACCAACACCGTAGCAGGTCATTTTGGTCTTTGGAATGGCCGTCTGTACAACACGGGCACCAACGCAGGAGGCCGGGTCGCCCTGGAAGTGATTGCGATCAACAACAACCCGCCTGTCATCAACAGCGCTTCTGCGGTCAGCGTGCCAGAGAACATCAGCACCAGCATGGCCGCTTACACCGCCACCGCCTATGACGCTGACATGCCCCCGTCGCTCACATACTCCATGGGCGGAACAGATGCAGCCTTGTTCACCATCGAGTCCAGTTCCGGGTTTGTCAAGTTCATTGCCTCACCAAACTATGAGAGCCCTGCCGACAGTGGTGGCGACAATGTTTACAACATCTGGGTCAAGGCAAGCGATGGCCCTAATCAAACGGCGGAACAAGCAGTTGCCATCACGGTGACCAAGGAATCGGCACGGGCTGTCACGCTCACGCCGGTGGGCGGCAGCGTGGTGGCCAACGCCCTGAATGCCAGCAACACCAACTTGACGGCCAGTGCAATCATCAACGGCAGCGAAGCAGTGGGTGGCAGCGCGGTGCTGAAAGTGGGCACAAGCACCATCGCCACCGACTCCCAGATTGCGATTTCTGACACCACTGTCACCTTCGACCTGGGCCAAACCACCACAGCAGGTCTGCAGGCCGCCATGGCCGCCGGCGGTGCAGTCACCGTCACTGTGACCTACGCCAACGGTCAATCAACGGTGAGCTCGGCAGCCAACCCGACGCTGGTGGTGGACTATGCGGCTCCCACGGTAGGCATCACCACCAGCAAAAACGCCCTCAAAGTTGGGGAACTAGCGACGCTGACATTCACGCTCAGCGAGGCGAGTGCTAACTTTGTTGCGTCCGATGTGACAGTCACCGGAGGCTCGCTGAGCAACTTTGCAGGCAGCGGCACCAGTTACACAGCCACCTTCACACCCAGCCCCAACTCCACCACGGGTGCCACCGTCGATGTCAGCCCTGCAGGCTTTACCGACGCTGCGGGCAACACCAACACCGCCGCCACCACGCTGAACATGAGCGTGGATACGGCAGTGCCCACCATCAGCTCGGTGGCCATCAGCGCCACCGGGGCGCTGAACAGCACGCTCAACGCTGGTGACCTTGTCACCGCCACCGTGACCATGAGCGAGGCCACCACTGTCACCGGTTTGCCCACCTTGGCGCTCAATATCGACGGCAGCATCGTCGCTGCCAGCTACGACAGCGTCAACAGCACTGCAACTGCACTGAAGTTCAACTACACCGTGCTTGCGGGTCAAAACGACGCCAACGGCATCAGCATGGGCGCCAACAGCTTGGTGCTGGTGACCGGGGTCAGCATCACCGACTTGGCCGGCAACTCCGCCACCTTGAGCCACAGCTTGGTCGCCGACAACCTCAGCTACAAAGTGGACACCGCTGCGCCTGCGGCCCGCGTGAGCACCGCCACCTTGCCCAGTACAGGCAGCGCCACCGTGCAAAGCAGCGAGACGGGGACCGCTTACTTGGTCAAGTCCACCGTGGCGGTGACCAATGAGGCCAGCATCACTGGAGCGGACGCCACCACTTGGAACTCGGTTGGCATCACCGCGGCTTTGACCGACACCAGCTTGTCGCTGGCTGGCCTGGTCGATGGCAGCTACAAGCTGTACACGGCTGACCTTGCAGGCAACCTGTCTGTGCTCAGCGTCAACACGGTCACGGTGGACACGACCGCACCTGTGGCCAGCGTGAGCACCGCCACTTTGCCCAACACAGGCAGCGTCACAGTGCAAAGCAGCGACACGGGAATCGCTTACTTGGTCAACTCCAGCGTGGCGGTGACCAATGTGGCCAGCATCACTGGTGCGGACACCACCACCTGGAACATGGTCGGCATCACTGCGGCTTTGAGCAACACCAGCTTGTCGCTGGCCGGCCTGGTCGACGGCAGCTACAAGCTGTACACGGCCGATGCTGTGGGCAACCTGTCTGTGGCCAGCACCAACACGGTCACGGTGGACACGACTGCGCCTACCGTCACCCACACCAGTGGCGCGTACACCGCCAGCACAAACACCTTGGTGCTGACAGGAACGAACTTCAACACCTTGCTGGAGACTGGCGAGTTGGCCACCACCGATGTCAAAGACCGGCTGGACTGGAGCAAGTTGTCGTGGGACATCAACGGTGACAACGGCACTAATGATGTCGGCTTTGCGCTGGCCGACATCGATTCGGCCAAAGTGACAAACGGCACGAGCCTGAGCATTGTTCTCAAGGCGGCCAAGGGCACTTCCTTGGAAGCCACCTCGGGTTATGGCGGCGCGGCGGATGACAAAGTGGACATTGCAGCGGGCTTTGCCAGGGATGTGGCGGGCAATGCAGCCACGACCGATGCCGTGCTCGATGGCTCGCTGTCTTATGCCGGCCAGTCGGTCATTGATCTGGGCAGTTTCGGCAAGCTCATTGCCCCTGTGCAAGTAGAAGCTGACTGGTATTACTACTGGGACCGCAGCGGCAATGGAGCCAACGACACCACAGACCAAGTCTCGCACAACGTCTTGGATTCGCTCTTTACCATGGACAGCAGTGGGGCAACAGGTGGTGCGGGCGACACCACCGACACCTACCGCTACGGCTCCCTGAGTGGGCTCGCCGTGGCGCTACCGACAGCCGATCGAGGAGCGAATACTTCTAACACGGCGTTGCCTGGCACCCTGTACAGCGACAGCGGCGCCACCACAAACGGTACGTTAAGCAACTATGACGGCCTGCTGGCGGTTTGGGATGCTTACAACGGAACGGGTACAACCTCAGACGCCGGCGTCCCCCCCGGGTGGGGTACTGGTACGAGTAGGTTTTGGTCGGCAACACCTGGGGCCAGTGGACCGTCACACGTCGCCTTTGTGATGAATACTGGAGTTGTCATGCCTAGTTATTCAGATGCACTCACAGCCTATGTGGCCTTGGTGGTGCTCTAACTCTCAACGTCTAAAGAAACGTCCTCTGCAGTCGCCGCCAAAGGTCTGCGGCTTTGGCGGGCTTACTTTCAGTGATGGCCAAGCGGCTTTGCCGCCCGCCTCTGCAGCCTCTGTGCGTCGCAGTGCCTCATTCAATCGCCAGCGGCATGCACAACTGGTAGCCCCGCCCCCGCACCGACTTGATGGGATTGAACTCGCCCAAGTGGGGGCTGAGTTTGCTGCGCAGGCGGCTGATCAGGACTTCCAGCCTGAGCTTGTTTTTGGCGGCGTCCTCG
>CANHKH010000477.1 GCA_947460165.1 Comamonadaceae bacterium | reverse complement strand
CCTGCAAGATACCATCCACTCCACGGCGGCCAATGCGGGCTTTTTGGACATCAAGATGGTGCCCGAGCGGCACAACAACGTGAAGGTGCTCTTGCTCATGGACGTGGGCGGCACCATGGACGAGCACATCGCGCGCGTGGAAGAGCTTTTTTCGGCCTCCAAGGCCGAGTTCAAGCACCTGGAGTTTTATTACTTTCACAACTGCGTCTACGACTTCATGTGGAAGAACAACCGCCGTCGCTTTGCTGAAAAATTCCCCACCCTGGACATCATCCGCAAGTACAACAAGGACTACAAACTCATTTTTGTGGGCGACGCCACCATGAGCCCCTACGAGATTTTGCAGCCCGGCGGCAGCGTGGAATACAACAACGAAGAAGCCGGCAGCCAGTGGATGCAGCGGCTGACCGACGCCTTCCCCAAGTTCGCCTGGATCAACCCCGAGCCGCAAGGCGTGTGGCAGTACCGGCAAAGCATCGCCATCATCCAGCAACTGGTCAACCAACGCATGTTCCCGCTGACCTTGCGGGGCCTGGAAGACGCCATGCGCTTGCTCACCAAATAGGTGCAGGCACCCAAAGTGACGCCTGCGGCGTGCATGCTGGTCTGTGCCCTGTGCCTGGCAAGCACAAGCGTGCGGGCGCAGCCCGAACAATCGGCTGCACCCGCGCAGACCGCCCAAGACAGCCCCAGCCCACCGGCCAGTTTTGACATTCGTGTGGACGCCCCCGACGAGGTGCGCACACTGCTTGAAAAACACCTGGAACTCCAACGCTACCGCGCCGTCACCGACCTGGACGCCGGCGAGCTCGAACGCCTGCTGGTGCTGGCCCGCGAAGATGCCCTGAGCCTCTTGGGCACGCTGGGCTACTTTGGGCCAGACCTGGACATTCAACAAGCGCCTCTTCAGGCCGGGCAGCGGCCTGTGATCGTGGTGCGCGTGGCCCCAGGCCCGGCCACCCAGGTAAGCGGCGTGCGCTTGCAGTTTGAGGGCGCGATGGCCGACACCGCCGACCCCGAGGTCCAGGCCTTGCGCGCCGCCATAGAACGCGACTGGCGGCTGCGCCCAGGCCGGCGACTTACGCAAGACGCTTGGGACGAGGCCAAAACCCAGGCGCTGGCGCAGCTGGTGGCCAGGCGCTACCCGGCCGGCCGCATCAGCCAAAGCCAGGCCAACATCGACGCGAGCGCACACCGCGCCCAGCTGGGCGTGACACTCGATTCTGGCCCGCTCTACCGCCTGGGCGAGCTCCAGGTCAGCGGCCTGCAGCGCTACGACAGCGTGCTGGTGACCCGGCTGGGCCGGCTAGAGCGCGGCGAGGTCTACGACCAGCGGCGGCTGGTGGAGGCCCAGCAGCGCCTGGCCAGCAGCGGCTACTTTGACTCGGCCTACCTCAGCGTGGACACCTTAGCAGGTGATCCGGCGGCGGTGCCCGTGAGCGTGCAGCTGCGTGAGGCGGCCCTGCAAAAAATCGTACTCGGCCTGGGCTACGCCACCGACAGCGGCCCGCGCCTGTCGCTCGAACATATTCACAACCGCCTGCCGCAGTTGGGCTGGCGAGCCCACACCCGCCTGCAGCTCGACGGCAAATCACCCTCGGCGCACACCGAATGGACCTCCTTGCCCGACGCCTCCCTGTGGCGCTGGGCGGGGGCATTGAAGTTAGACCGCCAAGACGACGGCTCGCTGCTGACCCAAACCCAGCGCTGGCGCGTGGGCCGCTCGCAACTGGGCGAGCGCATAGACCGCAATGTGTACCTGCAGTACGACATGAGCCAGGTCAGCGGCAGGGGCGAGACGGGCGCCACCGCCAGTGCCATTGGCGAAGGCGCTTCCGTGAGCCTGAACTACGCCTTGACCCACCGTGCCTTTGACACCTTGCCCTTTCCCAACCGAGGCCATGCACTGACGGCCGAGATCGGCGGCGGCAGCACCTTGGGCGGCCAGCGTCAGCCCTACTTGCGCAGCGCGGCACGCTGGACCGGCATCGTGCCCCTGGGCTCGGACGAGCAAATCAGCCAAGCCCAGCGCGGCCGGCTGGCCCTGCGGCTTGAAGCGGGCGCCGTCAGCGCCGCACGCGAGGCTCAAATTCCGGCAGCCCAGCTTTTTCGCGCAGGGGGCGACGCCAGCGTGCGCGGCTACGGCCTGCGCGACATTGGCCTGGCCCTGCCCAGCGGTGACGTGGGACCTGGCCGCTACATGGGCACTGGCAGCGTGGAGTGGCAGCAACCGCTGCGCCGGGGGGGGGTGCTCACGCAGTGGGAGAGCACCGTGTTCATTGATGCGGGCCAGGTGGCCGAGCGCGCCAAAGACCTGGGTCAAGACATCGCAGTGGGCGTGGGCGCTGGCGCACGCTGGCGCAGCCCCATAGGCCCGCTGCAAATTGACCTGGCCTACGGCCTGAAGGTCGAAAAACTGCGCTTGCACATGAGCGTGGGCTGGATTTTTTAATGGCCTCGCCCAGCCAAATGGTCTTCCAACTCCTGCGCTGGGTGGCCTGGCTGCTGCTGGCCAGCCTGCTGACGCTGGCCCTGGGCGCCGCCGGCCTGTGGTGGTGGGGCGGCCGCGAAGGCTCGCTGGCCACGGCCCTGGCTTGGGGCGAGCGGGTGGGCCTGCAGGCACAAGAGGTGAGCGGCACGCTGCGTGCAGGTGGACGCCTGGGCCAGCTCAGCTGGCAAGCAAGCGAGGGCGGCCTGCGCGTGCAGGCCCAGCAACTGCAGCTGCGCTGGAACTTGAGCGACATGCTGCACAGCGCCTGGCAAGGCCAGACCGCCATTCATTTGCAGTCGGTTCAGGCCGCGCTGATTCGCCTGGAGCCTGGCCCCTCGGCCCAGCCCAGCTTGCCGCCGGCCTCTTTGCAGCTGCCTGTGGCGCTGCGCGCAGACGACGTGGCGCTGCAGCGCCTGGAGTGGGCGCCCGCCGGCCAGCCCGCGCTGCACGCCACCGACTTGGCAGGCAGCTATGAGTACGACCGCCAGCAACACCAGCTTGACTTGCGCCAGGCCCGCTACGCCCAGGGCAGCTACCAGGGCCGGGCCAGCTTGCAGGCCAACGGCTCCCTGGCGCTGGACGCCCAGCTCAGCGCCCAGGTGCAAAGTCCTGTGCCCGGCAGCGCCCAGGTGCTCAGCTTGACGCTGCAAGCCCAGGTCCAAGGCCCGTTGCAGCAGCTGCAAGTCCAGGCCAGCCTGGACAGCCGCACCGGCCCTGGCAAAGCCCACAGCCAGGCCCAGCTCAGCGCCCGGCTCACGCCCTGGCAAGACCCCGTGCTGCCCGAGGCGCAGCTCCATGTGGAGCGGCT
>CANHKH010000476.1 GCA_947460165.1 Comamonadaceae bacterium | reverse complement strand
CGCGCTGAACAAGTCGCTGAACAAGACCGTGGTCGGCGCTGTGAGCGACGTGGACCTGGTGCTTTTCGTGGTCGAGGCGGGCAGCTTCACCACGGCAGACGCCAAAGTGCTGGCGCTGCTCAAGCCCGGCATCCCTGTCTTGTTGGTGGCCAACAAATTGGACAACGTGCACCGCCGTGGTGACATCGCCCCTTGGTTGCGCGAGATGCAAGAGCGCCACGCCTTCACCGAGTTTTTCCCCATGTCGGCCAAGCAGCCCAAAGACATTGAGCGATTGCTCGTTGTTTGCGAAAAATACCTGCCCGAACAAGCCTGGTGGCACGCCGAAGACGAGCTGACCGACCGCAGCGAGAAGTTCCTCGCGAGCGAAATGGTGCGCGAAAAACTCTTTCGCCTGACCGGTGACGAATTGCCTTACACCTCCACGGTGGTGATCGACAAGTTCGAGGAAGAACCAGGGCGCACCGCCAAGCGCATGCTGCGCATCGCGGCCACCATCGTGGTCGAGCGCGAAGGCCACAAGGCCATGGTGATCGGTGACAAAGGCGAAAAGCTCAAGCGCATCGGTACCGAAACCCGCGTCGAGCTGGAAAAGCTGCTGGACGCCAAGGTGTTCATCGAGCTGTGGGTCAAAGTGCGCTCGGGCTGGGCCGACGATGAAGCCCGCGTGCGCAGTTTCGGTTACGAGTAACGCCTGCTTCAATGGCCACCAAGCGGATCGCAGATGAGCCAGCCTATGTGCTGCACCGCTACGACTGGAGCGAAACCAGCCTGATATTGGAGGTCTTCACCCGCCACCACGGCAGGGTGGCTTTGGTTGCCAAGGGGGCCAAGCGCCCGACATCAGGTTTTCGGCCTGTGCTGTTGCCTTTGCAACCTCTGTCACTGGCCTTTGGGGGCGACGGCGATATCCGTACCCTCAAATCGGCCGAATGGGTGGGCGGACACGTCATGCCCACGGGCGAGGCGCTGCTGTCGGGTTATTACCTCAATGAACTGCTGATGCGGCTGACGGCCCGAGACGACCCGCACCCCGCTTTGTTCGAGGTGTATGCCGCCGCGGTGCGCCTGCTGGCCAGTGGTGACCCCGATGCCTTGCAATGGGCCTTGCGCGGTTTTGAGTTGCTGCTGCTGCGAGAGATGGGCCTTTTGCCCGCCCTGAACCTGCAGACCTTGACCCTGAAGCCTTTGTCGCCCACCGACAGTTACGCCTTGGTGCCTGAGGCGGGGCTGCAATGGGTCAGCGATGACCCGCGCCACGCCTTGCGCGGCGAACAATGGCTGGCGCTGCACGCGGCTCTTGCATCACCCAGCCCCTTGGCGGCTTTGTTACGCGAGTGCGCCGACCTGCTGGTGCAATTGCAGCGCCCCTTGCGCCTTATGCTCAACTACCATTGCGGTGTGGGCGCTTTGCGCACCCGCCAAATGATGCTGGACTTGCAAACCTTATGAACACCTCTGCGACCCCTTCTTCCCGAGGCGTGGCCCTGTCGGTCAACGTCAACAAAGTCGCGTTGCTGCGAAACTCGCGCCACCTGGGCATCCCCAGCGTAACGCGCGCGGCCGAGCTCTGTCTGCACGCGGGTGCGCAAGGCATCACCATCCACCCCCGGCCCGATGAGCGCCACATACGCGCCAGTGACGTGCCCGAGCTGACCACCTTGATGAAGGCCTGGCCCGACCGCGAGTTCAACATTGAAGGCAACCCTTTTCACAACCTCATGGAACATGTGCGTGTTGTGCGCCCGCACCAAGTGACCTTTGTGCCCGACAGCGAAGGCCAGTTCACCAGCGACCACGGCTGGCTGTTCCCGCAAGACGCCGAGCGCTTGAAGCCCCTGATCGACGAGTGCAAGGCGCTGGGCGTGCGCGTGAGCCTGTTCATGGACCCGATCCCAGAGCAAATGGCCGCCGCCCGCGCCGTGGGCGCCGACCGGGTGGAGCTCTACACCGAGCCCTATGCCGCCGCCTTTGGCAAGCCAGCGCAAGCCATGCAGCTGCAGCGCTACGCCGATGCCGCTGTGGCCGCCACACAAGCGGGCCTGGGCCTGAACGCGGGCCACGACCTGAACCGCGACAACCTGCCTGCCTTTGTGGCAGCCGTCAAAGGGCTGCAAGAAGTCTCGATCGGCCACGCCTTCATGGCCGACGCGCTGGAGATGGGTTATGCCGCCACGGTGCAAGCGTATCTGGCTTGCCTGAACAAATGATCTACGGCATCGGCACCGACATTTGCGACATCCGCCGCATCAAAGCCAGCTTGGACCGGCACGGCGAGCGCTTTGCCGCCAAGGTTTTGAGCGATGCCGAAATGGCCACCTGGAAAGCCCGCAGCGCCCGCTGGCCCGAGCGCGGTGTGCGCTATCTGGCCACACGTTTCTCGGCCAAAGAGGCTTTCAGCAAAGCGATTGGTCTGGGCATGCGCATGCCCATGACCTGGCGCCTGTGTGAAGTGGGCAAGCTGCCCAGCGGCCAGCCGGTCATCGTGCTGCATGGCGACTTGAAAGACTGGTTTGAAGCCAAGGGCCTGAGCGCCCACATCACCGTGACCGACGAGTCCGAGTACGCGGCCAGCTTTTGTGTGGTCGAGACCCAGGCACCCACAGCGGTTTTAGAGCCTGCAGGCCCTTGATTTGGACACAAACACCCTGAAATGTTGAGGCACATATGAGTATCCACGCCCCCCTGATCCTGGACATTGAAGGCCACAGCCTTACCGCAGTGGACCGCCGCCGTCTGACGCACCCGTTGACAGGCGGGATGATCTTGTTTGGCAGAAACTGGCAAAGCCGGGCGCAGCTGACTGATTTGTGCGCCGACATCAAAAGCATCCGATCTGACCTCTTGATCGCGGTGGACCACGAAGGCGGTCGGGTGCAGCGCTTTCGCACCGACGGCTTTACCCACTTGCCGCCGATGCGCGCCTTGGGTGAGCTCTGGTCGCAAGACGACAAGGGTCAACCGGGTTCGGGCGTGCTCAAAGCCTGCGAAGCGGCTACCTCGGCGGGCTTTGTTTTGGCCAGCGAACTGCGCGCCTGTGGCGTGGATTTCAGCTTCACCCCTGTGCTCGATCTGGACCATGGCGAGAGTGGTGTGATTGGCGACCGTGCCTTCGCCCGCGACCCGCGCCTGGTGAGTCTGCTTGCCCGCAGCCTGATACAAGGCCTGCTGCAAGCGGGCATGGGCAACTGCGGCAAGCACTTCCCCGGCCACGGCGCGGTCAAGGCCGACTCGCACACCGACATCCCAGTCGACAAGCGCAGCCTCAAGACCATCTTGGCTGACGATGCCGCGCCTTACCCGTGGCT
>CANHKH010000475.1 GCA_947460165.1 Comamonadaceae bacterium | reverse complement strand
TGGCGCGCTTTGCAGCGCTCGAAGACCTCACTGGCAATCTGTCTGACGCCATGGACCAACTTGGCCTGGTGGGCGCTGTCGCGGCCAGCGTGCTGCAGCCGCACCTGCCGGCCAGCCGCATGGTGGGCCAGGCCGTGACCGTGCGCAACGTGGAGCGCTCTGGCGCTGTGCAGGCCAACGCCCTGCGTGGCCAGGGCCTGATGGGCGAGCACGAGGCCTACAACCAAGCCTTTGCGGGCGACGTGGTCGTCATTGAAGGCTTGCAAGGCGTCTCCAACATGGGCGGGCAGTCGGCCACGCTGGCGCACCGCTCGGGCTGCGCCGGTGCGGTGATCGACGGCGGCTTTCGCGACCCGCAGGCCTCGCGCGATTGTGGCTTTCCCATTTGGGCTCGCGGCGTCACGCCCATCACGGGCAAGTGGCGCTTGCAGACCGTAGAGATCAACGGGCCCGTGCGTATTTTTGGCATCAGCGTGCGCGCGGGCGACTTGGTGGCTGCCGATGAGGCAGGCGTGGTCTTCATCCCTTGTGACCAGGCATTGGCGGTGCTTGCCGAGGCCGAACGAATCAACCTGGGCGATCAGCGCCAAAAAACAGACATTGCCCAAGGCGTGGACTTGGCCACCCTGGCCGGCACCCGCTATAAATGACAGCAAAAACATACCCGCCAGCCCCTGGCCGGCGCATTGTTGGCGTTGCAGGTGGGCGTCAAGGGTTTGCGTGAGCCACGTTTTCCTGGCTAGTTTTTTATAAGGATCTTCCCATGCGTTTGAATTGGCTGTCGAGTTCTCTGCTGTGCGGTGTGTTGGCTGGCTCAGGCGCTGCCCTGGCGCAGTCGGACACGGTAAAAATCATTGTTCCTTTTGCCGCTGGCGGTCCTGCCGACCAAGTGGCTCGCATCATTTCCACCCCATTGGGGCTGGCCTTGGGCAAAACCGTGGTGATAGACAACCGAGGCGGCGCAGGCGGCGTGATTGGCGTGGCCGCCGTGGCCAAGTCGCCTGCCGATGGCAGCACCTTGCTGCTGACCACTTCCAGCTTTGTGCTGTCGGCTGGCACCACGCCCAACCTGCCTTACAACCCGCGCAAGGACATAGAGCCGGTGTACCTGCTGGGCGAGGTCCAAACCCTGCTGGCAGTGCGCAATTCTTTGGGCGTGAACAACCTCAACGAGTTGGTGGCCAAGGCCAAAGGCGGCAACAAGCTCAACTACGGCTCCACCGGCATGGGCGGAACCATGCACATTGGTGCCGAGTTGTTTGCCAAGGCGGCCAACGCGCCCATGGTCCACATTCCCTACAAAGGCGCTGCGCCCGCTTTGACCGACCTGATTGCGGGCAATGTGGACCTGGTCAACGCTGACGTGCCCATCTTGCGGGCCTATGTGAAAGACGGGCGCGTCAAACCCATTGCCATTTACGACACCAAGCGCTCGCCCCATTTGCCCGATGTGCCCACCTCGGTAGAGGCGGGATTGCCCAGCTTGCAAATGAGCAACTGGTACGGCGTGCTGGTGCCCGCCGCCACGCCCCTGGAAGCCAGGCGCAAGCTCGAAGATGCCCTGGCCCGGGTGGTGCGACAACCCGAGATTGCAGCCCGGCTTAACGAGGCTGGGTTCATCAACCCGCGTGACATGGCAGGCTTTAAAGCCAAGCTGGACGCCGACTTTGAGCGTTGGCTGCCTTGGCTCAAAGAGGCCAACATCCGCGCTGAATAAGGCGCGGCATTTGCTGCGCTTGACCTGACACTGGCCATGAAAACTCCCTCGCGCTTGCTCCTGGTTGGGCCCTTGCCGCCAGATTTGGCGCGCCAACTCGAGGCTTGCTTTGATTGCGTGCCGCTGTGGACACAGCCGGACCGCCAGGCTTTTTTGCAATCGCATGCGGGCCAATTTGTAGGCGGCGTCACCATGTCGCGGCACGGTGCAGATGCCCAGGTGCTGGCTTGCCTCAAGGGCTCTGTGCTGTCTTGCTTTGGCGTGGGCTTTGACGGCATCGACATGGCCGCCGCCCGCCAGCAGCAGGTGGCGGTCAGCCATACGCCCGATGTATTGACCGACTGCGTGGCCGACTTGGGCTTTGCGCTGCTGCTGGCCACTGCGCGCCAGTTGGTGGCCGCCGACCGTTTTGTGCAGCGTGGCGACTGGCTGCGCAGCAGCTACCCCCTGGCCACCCGCGTCAGTGGCAAGCGCCTGGGTGTGGTGGGCTTGGGTCGCATTGGCCAAGCCATGGCCAAGAGGGCACAGGGCTTTGACATGCCGGTGCGCTACCACGCGCGCCGGCCTCGCCCGTTGGCCACACAGACCTTTGAGCCCGACTTGCTGGCCTTGGCGAAGTGGTGCGATTTTTTGGTGCTGTGTTGTGTGGGCGGTCTCAGCACGCAGCACCTTGTCAATTCTCAGGTGCTGCAGGCGCTGGGCCCCACCGGGATACTGATCAACATCTCGCGTGGCTCGGTGGTCGACGAAGCCGCCTTGGCGCACGCGCTCAGCGCCGGCCACATTGCAGGCGCGGGGCTGGACGTGTTGCAAAACGAGCCCGCCGTGCCCGATGCCTTGCGCCACAACGAGCGGGTCTTGGTCACTCCGCACATTGCCGCCAGCACCCGCGAAACCCGACACGCCATGGAGCAATTGGTGGTGGACAACCTCATGTCTTTTTTGCGCAGTGGCGCTGTGCTCACCCCCGTCCCCTTTTCTGGGCTTGCCGCATGATTTACGAACACCGCACCTACACCTTGCACCACGGCACCATGGATGTCTACCTGGAACGCTACCGCACGCAGGCCTTGCCGCTGCAGCTCAAGCACCTGGGCCGCTTGCTGGGTTTTTTTGTCAGTGACATAGGCACCCTCAACCAGGTGGTGCACATCTGGGCTTATGACAGCATGGCCGACCGCGAGCAGCGCCGCGCCGCGCTGGATGCCGATCCCGCCTGGGTCTCCTTCAAAGACATCAACCGGGGCAGCTTTGTGCACCAAGAAGTTCGCATTCTGCGGCCAGCCTCCTTTAGCCCCCAATTTTTCCCACCTTCAGCCTGAGCCCCCATGAGCCCCTCCACCGAGCCCGTCCAAACCTTTGCCCTGCAGCCCAGCACCCCCCGGCTCAAGCTGCCCGCCTTGGCCTGCGATGCCCATGTGCACGTGTTTGGCCCGGCAGCGCGCTTTCCTTTTTCGCCGGCTCGCCACATCACCCCGGTGGACGCCCCCAAGGAGGCCTTGTTTGCCTTGCACCAACACCTGGGCATTGAGCGTTGTGTGATGGTCCAGACCGTGATCCACGGTCAAGACAACCGGGTGCTGGAAGACGCCATCGCCGCCGG
>CANHKH010000474.1 GCA_947460165.1 Comamonadaceae bacterium | reverse complement strand
GTGTGTTGTTGATTTTGGGCATGGCTCTGGCGCTGACCAATTTCTTGATCGACGCGGGCATCCCGGATGCCGCCATCGAAGCCGTGCAAAGCGCCATTCCGGACAAGTTTTTGTTCTTGTTGGCTTTGACGGTGTTTTTGCTGCTGGCCGGTGCGCTCATGGAAATATATGCGGCCATCGTGGTCTTGGTGCCCTTGCTGTTGCCCGTGGCGATGAGCTATGGCATTGACCCGGTTCACTTTGGCATCATTTTTCTGGCCGCTATGGAGATGGGCTTTTTGTGCCCACCGGCAGGCATGAACATTTATTTTTCATCGGCCATGTTCAAAAAGCCAGTGAGTGAAGTGGCCGTGGCGGTGTTGCCCGCATTGTTCGCGATCTTTTTGGGCGCACTGGCCATCGCGTCAGTGCCCTGGCTTGCCACGGGTTTGCCAAGGCTGCTTGGCGCGTCTGCGTGACGGTTAAATCAAGCCGGTGATTTTTTGGGCTGCGGTGCGCACGCTTGGCACACAAATGTGCGTTGGTTCAAAAAGCGGGTGAACGAACCCAGCGCGCGCGGCTTGTGCAGCCCACACCGGTAGCAACTCATGGTGCCCATGTTGGCCGAATCCTTGAAAGGCGAGCCGCCGCCTTTGAAGGTGTAGCGAAGGCCATCGGAAGCCATGATGGAGTCGGCTTCATATTTGAGTGCTGGGGTCATGGTGTGTGGGTGAGAGGGTAAAAATTGAAATGGATGGCGTTAACTTTGGCCATGTCAGGCGAAAGCCAATTCAGGTGCAGTGGCCAGCCAGAGCGCATCAATATCACGCAAAGTCTGGCGATCAAAATGGTCGTGCTCTTCCCAATACCGACCTGACTCGACCCAATAGCCCACATCGGCTTCGGCGCGCAGGGCGGTTTCAACCGAAGTCGCGTGATGTGTTTCATGGCTTGGGCGTTGGTTCATCAGTGCCAAGTCCTCAAATGCCAGGCGTGGAAAACAAAGCCTGGAGCTTTCAAGCGCCGAGAGATTGACCACGGCGCAGCCTTGGCAACTTGCCAAAGCCTGCAATCGCAAAGACTTGGCTTCCAGGCTTTGCAAGGTGGCATCGGAGCGCAAAGGGTCGGCCGTGCCGGCGCCATAAAAATGGGTGCTCTGCCCTGGTTTGGCGTCGTAGACCATGTCGCACCCGATGTAAGCGAGGACATCGGGCTTCAGTGCGCCCAGCGCCCAATACCCGGCCGTGAAAGACATGGTGCCGCCCGCATACACAAAGCCGCCAAACTCATTTTGGACGGGTACAAACTGTTCGGCCGTGACCACACGTTTGCCGCAAAGATCGCCAGCATTGGGTCGCCTGCCCTGGGGAAAGTCTTCCGGGTAAATCAAGCAATTCCAGGAAGGGCATGCCTTCCAAGCGTTGTTGATCACGATGATGTGGGTAAAACAGGAGGTATCCCACTCTGCGGTTCTGACCGCATCGGGTGCGCTCCCAACAATCAGCACTTTATTCAACACGGTGGCCATAAGAAAAGTTGTACGCTTCAATGCCCTCATGGTTGAGGGTTGAGATGACAACATGATGAATAGCAAAAGACAGAGACAATAGGATCTAATTCACGCCCATCGATACTTTGCCCGTATCGCCCCCTTTTCAAGGAGCAGGCATGGCCGTTAGCAAGCGCGCAGTTCACGTCGTTGGCGTGGGCATGATCCCTTTCACCAAACCCGGGGCCAGCGAGTCCCACAACCTCATGGGTGCCCGTGAGGTCCAGCTGGCGCTGGCGCGCCTGCTTGAAGGCTCGCGCTTGTCGCTGCAGCACAAACTGGGCTTGGGCGATGCTTGTGTGGGCACGCTTTACTAAAAGGTTTGAACATGATTGACCGCCAATACATCGGCCACACCATGCCGCCCTTTGAGGTGTTGGTCGAAAAAGGCCGCCTGCGCTTTTTTGCCAAGGCCACGGGCCAGACCGACCCGGTCTACACCGACGAATCCGCCGCCTGCGCCGCTGGCTATCCGACCTTGCCCGTGCCGCCCACGTTTTTGTTTTGCCTGGAGATGGAGTCACCCGACCCGGCCGCGATCCGCAATCTGCTGGGCATGGACTACCGCAAGCTGCTGCACGGCGAGCAGGGCTTCAGCTTCCACCGCATGGCCTATGCGGGCGATGTGTTGCGCTTTGAGCAGCGCATCGAAGACATTTACGACAAAAAGGGCGGTGCACTCGAATTCGTCGTCCGCAAAACCCGTGTGACCAACCAGCGTGGCGAACATGTGGCTGACTTGCGCGCGGTGACCGTTTTGCGCCATGGATAAGGACAATAAGATGACCCTCCCATCCTTTGACGCCCTGCAAGTGGGCGACGCCATTCCGCCCCTGGAGTTACCGCCCGTCTCGCGCCTGACGTTGGCGCTGTACTGTGGCGCGTCGGGCGACCACAACCCGATCCACGTCGACACCGACTTTGCCACCATCGCAGGCCTGCCCGATGTGATCGCGCACGGCATGTTGTCCATGGGCTGGCTGGCCCGCTTGCTCACCAACTGGGTGCCACAAACCGCGATCCGTGACTACAGCGTGCGCTTTGCCGCCATGACCCAGGTGCACGAAAAGATCACCTGCACCGGCCAGGTGACCGAGAAATTCGAAGTGAATGGCGAACGCCGTGTGCGCCTGACGTTGACCACGGTGAACGCCGAAGGCCAAGTCAAATTGTCCGGAGAAGCCGTGCTTGCGCTGACATGACCATGACCATGACCCACACATCCTTGCTCCAATTCGAGGTGAGCGAACAAGTCGCCACCTTGACATTCAACAGCCCCAGTAAGCGCAACGCGCTCGAGCCCGCCATGCGCGACGAGCTGGCCGTAGCCTTGCAGCACATCCAACACGACCACACCATCCGCGCCGTGATCCTCACGGGCGCCGGCGGGCACTTTTGCTCGGGCGGTGACCTCAAGAACATCGCCGCGGCCAATCTGGACAACAGCGGCTGGCTGGCCCGTATGCAGACTTTGCACGATTGGCTACAGGTGCTTTTGACACTCGACCGCCCTGTGATTGCAGCGGTCGATGGTGCGGCTGCCGGAGCGGGTTTTAGCCTCGCCTTGTCGGCCGACTTCGTGCTGGCTACGCCACGCGCTTGGTTCAACATGTCCTTCCTCAAGGTCGGCCTGGTGCCCGACGTGGGCGCGCTCTACACACTGCCACGCGTCGTGGGTGTGCAAAGGGCCAAAGAAATCATGCTCTCGGCCCGCGACATCGACGCGCAAGAGGCCTTGCGACTGGGCATCGTCATGGAGCTGCACGCGCCGGACCAGCTGCTGCCCCGTGCGC